>NZ_JBWONM010000068.1:0-6857 GCF_056450045.1 Hydrogenivirga sp. | reverse complement strand
CCTGAAAAGTGAGGCATTGCGACACGATCGGTATATCCCCGTCCGCTCTATGGAGTTCCACTAGTTGCAGTCATCCCTGAAAAGTGAGGGATTGCGACAATACCAAGTTCCCAGACCCTACCGTAATTTCTCGTTCTGGTTACAGTCATCCCTGAAAAATGAGGGATTGCGACACATCTTTTTGGGGTTTATCCCTATTTCCCATATCCTTTTGTTGCAGTCATCCCTAAAAAGTGAGGGATTGCCAAAGCTCCTACCAGAGCATTCCGAGGATCCACAGGGGTATTCTGTTTCTTACTGGAAGTTCTAAATCGTCGCTTACTATGTAATCCGCTGACTTTGGCTCTTTCCGTCTTCCTCCAACCTCTACCTTCTTGCCGTCTATAAGGTAATCGTAGTCCTCTTCCCTCTGGCTTGCATAGACCTCATACCTCTCCGAAAGGGCAAAGACGACAAAGGCTTCCCTTGCACTTCCTATATTCCCGTTGAAGCAGTGATAGACCGAAGGGTCGTTTATAAGCATCTTTGCACCCTTTGAGTAAAGGCTTTTGTCTCCCTTCCTCCTGACGATCCTCAACAGCTCAACAGCTTCCATCACGCTCAGGAGTTGATAGAGCTTCTCCTTGCCTATGTGCCACTCACTGCAGAGCTTAGAGACGTTTACTGTAGGGACGGGAGAGCTTATCAGGTGTCCTATCACGGCGCTCATCAGCCTTAGATGATTTCCCTGTATTGAGGGAAGGTAAAAGGGCACGTCGTAGAATATGGTCTTCTCAATTATTCCCTGAATTCTCCTGCAGTACTCCCCTTCAAGGAATATGGGTCTCGTTCCAGAGCTTACGTACTCCCTGAAGAGCCCCAGCACGTTCACCTTTCTGACGAGTTTAAGGTCTTTCTCCTTTATATTGAAGGGGTCAGCTGGTTCGGGAAGCGTTCCCGTCTTCAGATAGATGAACTCCCTGAAGGACATCAGAGGAAGCCTTATCTGAACGAATCTGCGGGAGAGGTCTGCAACGCCCTTCTTCACAAGAAGGCTACTGCTCCCGCTCGCCCAGATGTATCTGTCTGGGTAATCGTCATGAAGAGCCTTCAGGTGAAGGCTCCAGTCCTTTGCGAGGTGAACCTCATCAATCACAACACCTTCATAGCCCCTTCTGAACACCTCCCTGACAACCTCGTAGAGGGGCAGAGCTGCAACCAGCGGGTTGTCTGCTGATAAATACAGGAAGGATTTATCTTTCGTTTTGTAAAGGAGAAAGGTGGTCTTTCCTGCACCCCTCTGTCCGTAAACTATAGAAGCTCTTATCTCCTCAATGGCTACCGAATCGTAGTAAGGTCTCATCCTCTCCGGCAGGGAGATCTTTAGCCTCTGGTGGATTTCTTCCGCGAGAGACACCACCCTGTCCGCGTCCATGGTTCTAAAATAGAACTGATTTTAGGGATTTTCAAGTATATAGTTTTATCTCAGAACCGTTTTGAGCTAATTTCGTTCTGTTTTAGAACTGACCCTCCCTTACGTCCCTCACATCCTTCAGGCTCACCACCCTCTCGTAGCTGTCACCGTAAAGCTGATAGACCCAGCCATCGTTGTAAAAGCCAAAGGCTACACCGAACATGAAGGCGAGGGGAACTGGGCAGGCGAGGAAGAAGTGAAACTCCCTGTAGTTCCTCTCAGCCCTCAGGTCCTGGACCTTGCTCGCACACTCTCGGGCGCTTACAGCCATCCCCTCGGGCGGCAGATTGCCCGTCCTTTTGTGCCTCAGAACCAGGTAGGTGGGCTTCCTATCCTTCGCAAACTCCACCACCGCGCTCTCGGGGTCATGGTGAGCCATGGAGAGTATTACCACGAGGGTATCTCCGCCGGGAACGACCTTCGCCTCAATGTGCTCATACTCCTTCACCCTCTCCTTCAGGTAACGGACGTTTCTGACCTCAATGGGGTGGTAGGCACCGTTCTGGAAGTGGTAGAAAACAAAGGGTTTCTGGCTTCCGAAAACAGCTCCGAGAGAGAAGGCAAGGGCTGAGGGTCCCTTTATCCCGATGTGGGGCACCTCCCTCCCCCCGAGGCTCTTTTCCAGCCTCTTAAGAATGGCGTAAAAGCCTTTAATCGCTCCCAGCCACACCTCCCTCTCCGGCGACAGCTGTCCCGTTCTGAGGATCAGATCCTCTCTGCCTATGCCGTTTATAACCTCAAGGTAGTTCAGGACGTAGTCAACCTTCTCTATGCGGACACCGGAGTAAAAGCTTGCGAGCTCACCCTCATAGTTCTGGAGGCTGTTGGTCACAAACAGGGGCACATCGTAAGACTCGGCATCACACCAGCTCTTGAGGTCCTGGAGGCGGGTCAGGCGTGAGGGTTCAACCAGCCTGAGTCCCCTCTCTCGGACAGCCTTCCTCTTCTTCGCAAGTCCGTTTACCTCGTATATGTTGCCTTTTTCGTCTATCTTCCCTGTAAAGACCGCCTCCGGCGGTGGTTTATCTATGTACATACTTACCACGGCGGGCAACATGTAGCTTTCCCCACCTATTTCAGAGTCAAAGAAGAGGGCAAATCCCTCCCCGAGGAAGCTCTTTATCACCTCCATGCTCTTTAAGAGGTGTCTCTGGTTCGTTATAAGCTCTCCGGTTCCCCTCACAGAGAGACCCCTCACGAGAAGTCCCCTGCCTGCGCTGTCAACCACCGGGACTAAGAACTCCCTGTGGGGAGCGTTTAAAAGCCTCTTTGCGTCTTCGTAGTCCACGCCGAAGGCGTCCTGCAAGGTAGTTATTGAGGGAAAAACGGACCTCTCTTTCACGTATCTGACGATCTCAAACTGAACCGAAGGGAGAAGCTCCCAGAACTGGGAAAAGAGCTCATCAATGTCTTCGTCAAGCTTACCTGCCTTCAGGAGCTTAAGAAGGTGCTCCGGATCAATCACCGAGAACCTGAACATTGAGCTCCTCCTCAAGGTCTGTGAGCCTTTCTGGCACGTTTTCCAGAACTACCACAGGGGAAGCCGGACCCTCATACAGAACCTCACCCCTGTAGCTTAACCTTATATCCTTCCCCTCATACTCCTCGGGCAGGTAGAGGTATAGCTTCCCCTCTTCCCAAACCCCCAGCCAGTTCTCACCTCTGAGAGCCTCTGAGGGCTGAGCGGCGAGCGGAAGACTCCTCCCCTCCAGAAGGGAGCTCGGGAACTCTATCACCACCGGGGCGGGTTCCCTTGCTTCCGCGGAAAGAGCGTCCGCGACAAGGGAAGAAAGATTGATGTCCTTCCACCTCTGGATGTTCTTTCTTATAAACTTTTCCCTCCACTTTCCTATCTTCTTTATCCTTGCGGTGCTTGCGTACTCTTTCACCCTGACGAGTCCTTTACTGACCTTGAATACAGGCTTTGAATGTCTCTCCAGCAGTCCCCTTGCTATATAAACCTCAAAGGGAAGGGGAACGAGCCTCAGTCCCCGCCACTGAACCACGGGCGGGTATCTGTCGGTGATGGCGAGCTGGATGTAAGACGTAAGCGGGACTATCTTGAAGAGGTCTTCGTGCACCTTTTCCGTTATCAGGATATACTCTGGGGGGGTCATAAGGAAAAGTCGGACCTGTCCGACTTCAGGTCTTTGGGGGTCTGGAACCTCCAGGACTTCGTCCCCCAGACTCTTTAAGAAGTTTCTATATAAGACCCCCTGCATATCCTTTTCTCCGCTCATTACTTAAAACCTCTCTTCGCACAAACTTCTGACAGAAACCTCTCTGCAAAGAGCCTGAACTCCTCTTCCGTAGGCACAAAGGAGAGCCTCCTGTTTATCTTCGCCTTGAGCCTTTCCCACCTCTTGTAAAGGGCGCTCTTTGACATTCCCTCTACCTTTACTTCCTTACTGTAGAGCTCCTTGTAAATGTAGTAGCACAGGACGTCTCTGTCCCTTTCGGAGAGAAAGGAAAGGAGCTCATCAAAGAGCGTCTCAGCCTCAATCCTGAGATCCTTGTTCTCCTCCACGCCGAAGATCTCTTCAAAGCTTCTTACCTCTCCTTCCTCATCGCTTGACAGAGGGTTGTCCATGCTCAGGGTCTGGAGCTTGCCTTCTCTGTTGAGCCTGTCAATTAGGCACGACTTTATCACCTTACGCAGGTAGCTCCTGTTTATCCTCTCTTTGCGAAGGAGAGCATCCTTCATCACCAGGAGCTTCAGCAGAAGGTCCGAAAGGATCTCCTCCCCGTAGTCGTCCTTTAGGCGAGCTTTTAGGAAGGGTTCCATCTCACCCGCTACCTTCCTTATCTCCCGCAGGAAGAACTCCCTTGCCTTCGGGTCTCCTTCAAGCAGTTGTGCGATCTTATCCTTCATGGGTAACTTCCCTCAGCTCTTCAAGGAAATCCAGGTCGTCGCACCTCCCGCACAGGACGTAACCTTCCAGAAGCTCCTCCCTGAGCCTGTATCTGAATACGCCTCTCCTTCTCCAGTCCTCAAGGACGTAACATCTTTCCTTTATCCACTCGCAATCCCCAACGAGCTTTTTGCAGAAACTCATGTCAATCTTTATCCTCTTTTTCTTCTTTGTCAGGAAGACCAGGGTGATAAGACCGCCTGACCTCCACCCTATGAAGGGTCTAGCCTTTCTGGGGTCCTCTCCGGCAAGTATGCGAACCTCTACCCCGAGATCGGTGTTGAGAATCTCCTCAAGGTGTTTAAGGGAGTCGTACCTGACAAATCCCAAGAACTTCTCCCCCTTATCCCCGATAAGCTCCTTATATACTCTCTCAATACCTCTCATACTGATGTTTCAGAGAATTATAATACCGTCGGCGATGTATGGACTATCAGTCATCGTCCCAGGTGTCCCAGTCATCCCAAAGGTCGTCATAACTTGACCAATCATCATCGCCGTAGCAGGTGTCATGGTAGATGTTGTAGTCCAGAAAGCAGTATGATGGGTCTGTCAGCGTATCCGTGTGAGCTGAGAAAGAATCTTCCGTATCGTCATCGTAGTAAAAGGATGTGGAAGAAAACATATCGTCTCCAGAGCTGGTATAGTCCTCCGAGCTATCCGTTGAGTAGAGGTGATGGTAATGCTCATAGTCATCTGCTGTGATGCTGTTTTCCTCATCATCCTCCGATCTGTGCCATCTGTAAATACCAAAAGGCAGGAGCACTAAAAGAGCCAGAAGTATAAGGATTTCCACAACTACACTCCTACACTTTCCTTGAGCCTGCTTGTATCCTTGATAAGTCTCCCCTCTCTTAATATAGCTTCAGTAGAATCTATATACCCCCTCAAGGTCTCAACCGCTTCCTTTATATCTCCCTCACTCACGCTCTTTTTCATGAAGGCGTGTCCGGTCTTGTTCCTGAGTTCCTGTATTTTGCTGAATAGGCCATTTGCCTCTTTCGTAAACACCTTGTGCTCTCTGCAGTCACTCCTGAACACACTACCAAGTTTTTCTCTTCTCTTATCAAGGTAGTCAAACCCGACGGTCTCCATTATGTGCGTGAATATGGTTTCCTCAAGTGCAATGAGTGCTTCCGAATACCTTCTCTTTTCAAAGAGCCACTTAACGAGCTTTAGCTGTCTTTCCCAGGCGCTTCCGTAGGAAGAAAATTTAAGGGCTTCCGAGAGTATGGCATCCTTTAGAAGCTCAAGAGCCTCAAAGCCGGTAGAAAGCTCCTTTATGTCTTCAAGGCAGTTTATAAGGTCTCTCGTGGACTTAGTTATCAATTCAAGAGCGTTAAAGCTGACAGCCTGTGAGAACTTCTCCAGAACCTTGGGGAGGGAGGTTATCCTTCCGAGGCTCTTCCTGTCAGGATAGATTTGTGCTTTTTTCTTTATCAGCTCCGCTATAGAGAGACCGTCTCCGTATTGGGTCAGCAGGGTAAAGCCCTCTATCCACTTGTTCAGCTCTATGAAGGGAAGGAGATCTATTATGGGAACGATACCATCTTTAGATTTAGCCTCGTATATGCCATAGTACACACCTTTTATACGTGCGCCCTTTACCTTTGTGAAGAGGTTTACCATCGTGGTAGTCATCAAGGGTATAGACCTAAAGCCGTGGGTTATATCCATATAAAGTTCTTTTTCCTGAACATCTATAGAGTAAACCTTTCTGAACATATCCCAGAACTCTTCCTGACTCTTGCCGTAGGGTATCTCTACCTTTATGTAGTCCTTTATCAAGCTGTCCGCCAGTTCCCAGAGGGACTCTGATGTGCCTACTATATAGACCTCGTCGGGTTTTATATACTCAATCAGCGCACGGGCAACGAGCCTGGTTTTGTAAGTCTTCCCGTTGGGCAGCGCATAGGGAACCTCAAAGTAATCAAACTCCTTAGTCTCTTTATTAAACTGACCCCTTCCAAGGCTGGTAATTAGGGTTTTCATTTCAACCCTCCTCCACCAGCCTGCACCATCCGAGGGCTTTACCCTCCGAAGTCAGCTTTCTCGTTTTGTTGACCTCACCGCTGAATTTAGGCACAACCTCTTTATAGAGCTTTTCGTAGAGCTCCTTGTCCCCCATAAGAATGGTGATAGTTAGAGTCACGCTTAAGAATCCCTGATGCTTACCTATCCTCACTAGGAAGTCCCCTCCTGTGAGAGCCTCTTCAGGTTCTTTGAGCGGGTCTCCCCTTATCTCAGAGGCGTGTCTATCAAAATACTTCCTGTCCACATCGAGCAGGAATCTGTAAAGCTCAGCGGTACTTTCTTTCAGAAACTCAAGGTCAAGCAGTTCAAGGTATGGGTTCTCCGTCACCTTTGAAAGGGCTTTCTTTGAGTCCTCATCTATGTGAACTCTTACCTCAAAGCTTTTGCCGGGCTTGAGAAGTTCGTCAATCTCCTGTATGGGCTCACTTGCACCTATCACATTAACCGAGTCCACATAC
>NZ_JBWONM010000067.1:0-4706 GCF_056450045.1 Hydrogenivirga sp. | reverse complement strand
AAGCTCACCAATCCAGAGAAGGACTTTGATGCGAGCGCCCAGAGGCTCAGGATTGACATACCCCCTGAGGAGATCGGAGCTGGTGGGGTCAGGGAGTCTATGAGGGAGTTTATAAAGAAGCACAGGGGAGGCTTCAAGCCCTATGCGGTGAGAAAGTGGAGGGGAAAGCTTGAAAGTTGAGCTCGCAAGCCTATTATCAATAAATTTGTGCAGGAGGTAAAGAATGGTAGACAGGGAAAGCCTTAGGCACCTCGTTGAGATAGGGAAGGAGAAGGGCTTTGTAACTTACGATGAGATCAACGAGATAGTGGAGGAAGACTTCGTTTCCTCGGACGGCTTTGAGGAGCTAATAGACACCTTAGCCAACTTCAACATCCAGGTGGTTGAGAGCGAGGAAGAGTACGAGGGAAAGGAACACCTTGAAGAGCTCGTGGTCTCAACCGAGTCCTTCACGGTAATGGGCAGAGACGGAGACCCTGTCAAGCTTTACCTCAAGGAGATGGGAAAGATCCCCCTGCTCACCCGTCAGCAGGAGATACACTACGCCAAGCAGATTGAGATAGGCAGAAAGATAATGAGGAGGGGACTGCTGAGAAGCTCCTTCCTCGTTGAGAAGCTCCTTCAGGATTGGGGGAAGCTCTGCAACGGAAAGATGAAGATAGGGGACATAATGGACCTCATAGACGAGGACCCCAACAGCGACTGCTACGAAGAGAACTGCGAGAAGCACGAAAAGTTCTTCATGGAGAAAGGTCTTGAGCTTGCAAGAGCTTACAAGGAGCTGCTCAAAGCCCGCGAGGACTACATAAGGGAGGGAACTCCCGAGAAGAAGAAGGAGTACCTCTACAAGCACGCCCAGATGAACAGGATAGTTCACCAGATGAGGATAAAGCACTCCAAGTTTGAGAGGGTCGCAGACGAGCTCCTGAAGCTCTACCAGAAGTACGTAAGGAAGAACAGGGACTACGAATCAAGGAAGAGAAAGCTTCAGTCCATACACCCCGATATAGAGGAGCTCATAACGGGCTACCTTGCAGACAGGAGCCTTCAGGAAAAGATAACGGGGGCTGGATACTCCTTTGACAGGTTCAACTCCCTCGTGAGCGAGTACGTATCCCTGAAGAGGGAGGTAGAGAAGCTCAGGAACGAGATAGGGATACTCCCCGAAGAGATAAAGAGGGTTATGGGGATAATAGAGCAGGGCAGGAGGAAGGTTGTAAAGGCAAAGCAGGTGATGATACAGTCAAACCTAAGGCTCGTCGTCTCCATAGCCAAGAAGTACGTAAACAGGGGGCTTCACTTCCTGGACCTCATCCAGGAGGGCAACATAGGGCTGATGAAGGCTGTTGATAAGTACGACTACCGTAAGGGATACAAGTTCTCAACCTACGCAACCTGGTGGATAAGGCAGGCAATAACCCGCGCAATTGCCGACCAGGCGAGGACCATAAGGATTCCCGTTCACATGATAGAGACGATAAACAGGATAATAAAGGCATCCAAGAAGCTCTTCCAGGAGCTCGGTAGAGAGCCAACACCCGAGGAGATAGCTAAGCACCTCGGGATGACACCCGACAAGGTCAGAAAAGTTCTCAGATCTGCCCAGGAGCCCATATCCCTTGAAACGCCTATCGGGGATGACGAGGACACATTCCTCAAGGACTTCATAGAGGACAAGTCCATACCGAACCCAGAGGAGTATGTTTCAAGGAAGCTTCTGAGAGAACAGCTTGAGAGGGTCCTTGAGACCCTTTCCGAAAAGGAGAGGGAAATACTCAGGTACAGGTACGGTCTTGTGGATGGAACCGAGTACACCCTTGAGCAGGTTGGGAAGATGTTCAACGTCACGAGGGAGCGCATAAGGCAGATAGAGTCAAAGGCAATCAGGAAGCTCAGACACCCCTCAAGGGCTAAGTATCTCAAAGACTTTGAGATTTAAAGGGGCTGTCCGCCCCCTTTCCTTATAAGTTCGTAAACAGCGGAAAAGTCAAGTCCTCCAAGACCTTGAGCCCTAGCAAGACCGTAGGTCTCCTTTACTGCGGATGTGGTGAAGGAGAAGAGTCCCAGCTCCTTTATCAGGTCCTGGGCGTAGTGAAGGTCCTTGTATATGAGGTCAACGGTAAAGTGGGGGGAGAAGTCCTCCTCAAGGAGCTTCTTCTTCTTTACGTCCAGTATATAAGACCTGCCCGCACCTGTGTTGAGTATGTCAATTATCTGCTCCTTGGGTATGCCAGCCCTCTGGGCTATAGCTACAGCTTCGGCGAGCACGTCCATTATCCCGCCTAAGACGATGTTGTTTATGAGCTTTACCTTAGTAGCTTTTCCAGCTTCACCGACATAGAAGATGTTCTTGCAGAACTTCTCAAAGAGGACTCTGTTCTCCCTGAACTTCTCCTCATCCCCTCCAACAACTATCGTGAGCTCACCCCTTTGGGCAGGGATAACAGAACCTAAGACGGGGGCGTCCAAGTAGTGAGCTCCAAGCTCCTTTAGCCTCTTGTAGGCGAGCTCCGAGTAAAGGAAGTGGTTTGTCGTCATATCTATGATGGTCTTTCCCTTTATCTCCCCCGAGGTAAGTCCGTTCCTGCCAAATATCACTCTCTCCGATGCCTGAGAGTCAAAGACTATTACAAAGACCTTCTCAACCCTGCCTATTAGCTCCGCAGGACTTTCCGCAACCTCGGCACCAGTCTCCTTGGCGAACTCCTCAGCTTTTTCCCTTGTCCTATTCCAGACAATAAGCTCCACGCCCTGCTCTATCAACCTCTTTGCTATAGCCCTTCCAAGATGTCCAAGACCTATAAAGCCTGCCTTCATCTACTTGTTTTCTCCACCTTTGGTTTCGTGAAAAGAGCTATATAAAGTAATACCAGGGCAACTATCCCGCTGAGTATATAAGGTGCCCAGTCAACAATGTTACTCATCACTCCCAGACCTCTCTAATAAGATAATGCCAAGGAAAAGAAAAGCCAGGACAGCTAGAGCACCAGCAAGAAGATGCTTTACACTCATTACACCCTTGGAAAAGGGTTGAATCATGAGGAAAACTATGTGGGCTACCACAAGAGCAAGGCTTGTTTTGCCAAGTTCTCTATATGTTATTGGCTTAAGCCTCACACCTTATCCTCCTCAACCATCTTCTTTACTCTGTCTACCGCCTCCTCTATGGGGACGTCCCACTTCTCCCCCGTTGCCCTCCTTTGAAGCTCAACCTTGCCCTCCTTGACCTTCCTACCGACCACTATGCGGTAGGGAAAGCCCACAAGGTCCGCATCTGCAAACTTGAAGCCCGCACTCTCCTCCCTGTCGTCGTATATGACCTCTATACCCTTTTCCTCAGCTTCCAAGTACAGCTTTTCCGCGATCTGGGCTATCTCAGGGTCCGACATGTTCAGAGCAATGACATCCAGCTCAAAGGGTGCCACCGGAGTGGGCCACTTTATACCCCTCTCATCGTGATACTGCTCAACTATCGCAGCCATTATCCTTGATATACCTATTCCGTAACAACCCATAACTATAGGCTTCTCCTTTCCCTCCATATCTGCAAAGTATGCCTTCATGGGCTCCGAGTACTTGGTTCCCAAAAGGAATATGTGCCCGAGCTCAAGCCCTGTCCTTACCTTCAGGGGTGAGCCACACTTGGGGCAGGGGTCTCCCTCAACCACCTCAGCCACATCAACGAACTCTCCATACTCAAAGTCCCTGCCCGGATTGACATTCACATAGTGGTAATCGGGCTCGTTTAATGCAACGACGAGGTTCTTAATACCATAGAGGGAGTTGTCCCACAGAACCCTCACGCTTTGGGGAAGGTTGAAGATGCCTATGAATCCTTTGCTCGTACCAAGGAGCTCATTCACCTCCTCATCGGTGGCGAGCCTGAAATCCTCAGTTCCGAGAACCATCTCCAGCTTGTTTTCATCTATCTCCCTGTCTCCCCTTATAAGGACGAGAACGGGCTTACCCTCTCCTACCATGTAAAGAACCGCCTTCATAATCTTGGAAGGGGGCACCTTCAGGAAGTTTGCAAGCTCCTCAATAGTTCTAACATCCGGCGTGGGGACCTTCTCCTTGGGTTTTTCCTCCTCCTCTTCGGGAGCGGGTTTGGGAAGAGGTATTATCTCCGCATTGGCGGCGTAGCCGCAGTTCTCACAGTAGCCGACCTTTGCCTCCCCGTAGTCGGTGAAGGCGATGAACTCGTGGGACTGCTTGCCACCTATCTGTCCAACGCTCGCTTCAGCCATTATCACTTCCAGCCTGAGCTTTCTGAATATCCTGTCGTAGGCAAACTTCATGGTCTCGTAGGAAAGCATCGCCGACATCTCATCGGTATCAAAGGAGTAGGCATCCTTCATTATGAACTCCCTTCCCCTTATGAGACCGAACCTCGGTCTCTTCTCGTCCCTGAACTTTACCTGTATCTGGTAAAGAATTACAGGAAGCTGACGGTAGGAGTGGATTACCTTTCTCACGAGGTCGGTTATCTCTTCCTCGTGGGTAGGTCCGAGGCAGTACTCTCTGCCGTTCCTGTCCTTGAGGCGAAAAAGCTCGTTCCCGTAGGTCTCCCACCTGCCTGTCTCCTTCCACAGCTCCGCTGGGTTGAGGACTGTAAGGAGTAGCTCCTGGGCGCCGGAGCGGTCCATCTCCTTGCGAACGACGCTCTCTATCTTCTTCATCACCCTCCACCCCGCGGGGAGTATCTC
>NZ_JBWONM010000066.1:0-8350 GCF_056450045.1 Hydrogenivirga sp. | reverse complement strand
ACCTCCTTGAAGACTATAACCGCCTGGGTCTTCTTCTCCTTGAGCTTCTTTCCCGTTCTGAGGTAGAAGGGAACTCCCTCCCACCGGAAGTTGTCTATGAAGAGCTTCAGGGCTACGAAGGTCTCCGTCCTTGACTCCCTCCCCAGCTCCTCCATGTATCCTCTGTACCTACCCCTCACCGCGTAGCGGTCCACTTCAGAGACCGAAAATCTCCTTATTGAGGAGAGCACCTTGACCTTTTCATCCCTCACCCTCTCGGGGTCCATGAGGGCGGGCGGTTCCATTGACAGAAAGGAGAGTATCTGTAGAAGGTGGTTCTGAACCATGTCCCTCAGGGCACCTACCCTGTCGTAGTAGGAGGCTCTTCCCTCAAGTCCGAGGTCTTCCAGGGCGGATATCTGGATGTTGTCTATGAAGTTCTTGTTCCATATACCTTCAAAGATGTAGTTGGAGAACCGAACCGAGAGTATGTTCTGGATGGGAGCCTTGCCGAGGAAGTGGTCTATCCTGTATATCTCCCTTTCACTGAAGTAGCGCTTTAGCTGAAAGTTGAGCCTCCTTGCGGACTCAAGGTCAAAGCCGAAAGGCTTCTCAACCACAACCTTACGGGGATTTGAAAACCTCCTCAGGGTTGAGCCGAGGTTGAGTATAGCCTGCTCAAAGAGCTGGGGAGGCAGGGCTAAGTAGAATATCAGCTCTGTATCGGGCAGACCCTCAATCTCCTTGGCGAGCCTCCTGTAGTCCTCCTTGTTGGAGACGTCAAGCCTCAGGAAGCGGAAAACCTTCAGGAAGTCATCCCCAAGTTTTGTGATGTAGTCCCTTATCTTCTCCTCGTTCCTTCCCAGAGCATAGACAGCCTTAAGTTTTTTGAGCTTTCCCTCTTTAAGGAGCTTGTTCAGAACAGGGTAGAGCTTCCTGCGGGCGAGGTCCCCAGTCCCCCCGAGTATGAAGAAGGCTATGGGCTTATCCATCCTTTCTCTTCACCTCATGCCTCCCGAACTCATATCGCAGTGCGGCAAGGAGTCTGTCCCTGAAGGAGTTGGTCTGCCTTGACCTGAACCTGTTCCAGAGGGCGTCGCCTATGACCCAAAGGGGAACACCGAGCTCAACCGCCGTCTGAACCGTCCATCTGCCCTCTCCCGAGTCCTCAACTAAGGGCTCCAAGCCCTCAAGCCCCTGAAAGTCCTTAAAAGCCCTGTGGGTCAGCTCCATAAGCCAGGACCTTATCACGCTCCCCTTCGTGTAAACCCGGGCAACCTCCTCTAAGTTAAGGTTGTATTCGCTCTCCTTCATGAGCTCAAAGCCCTCCGCTATAGCCTGCATCATCCCGTACTCAATCCCGTTGTGAACCATCTTCACGAAGTGTCCGCTTCCAGGCTCTCCCATGTAGGCGTACCCGTCCCCTTCGTAGGAGAGGTCCTTAAAGAGCTCCTCTATCTCCCTGAAGACCCCTTCCTCGCCTCCCACCATGAGGCAGTAGCCCTGCTCTTCTCCCCACACACCCCCGCTCACACCCACGTCAAGGAAGTGGACGCCGATAGAGGAGAGCTCTCTGAACCTCCTGATAGATTCCTTGTAGAAGGAGTTCCCGCCGTCTATGACAACGTCGCCCTCAAAGAGCTCAGGCTTGAGAGAAGAGAGGACATCATCCACAGCCCCGTGGGGGACCATTATCCAGAGCAGTCTCCTGTCGGAGAACTCACCACAGAGGAAGCCGATATCTTCAAAAGGCTCAACTCCTCCCTCCTCCGCCCTTCTCAGGGATTCCTCACTCCTGTCGTAGCCGAGGACCCTCCAGCCCTTACGGACTAATCTCCTCCCTATACCGAGCCCCATCCTCCCTAAGCCGATTATCCCTATCTCCTTCACCACACTATAATTGTAATGTGATCACAAAGGAAGGCACCTGTCTGGGATGCAGGTCGGTTCTCAGGATAGACCGCTCCGCGGTGAGGCACAACGTAAGGGAGATTTACAGCTTCTCCGGCAAGAAGATAATAGCCGTTGTGAAGTCCGATGCCTACGGCATGGGTGTCAGGTTCGTGGCGCCCCTCCTCAGGGAGCTGGAGGAGGTTGAAGCCTTTGCGGTAGCCTGCACGGAGGAAGGGGTTTTCCTGAGGGAGCTCGGAATAAAGGAGGAGATACTGATCCTTGGGGGAGTTCTCCCAGAAGAGATAGAGGCTGTAAAGGAGTACGGGCTAACGCCCGTCGTCTCAGACCCAGAGCACCTCAAGGTCATAGGGAAGGAGGAGATAAGGTTTCACGTCAACTACGACACCGGGATGGGTAGGCTTGGCTTCATTGAAGAGCTCCTTGAGGACCCAAGGATAACGGGGATTATGAGCCACCTCTCCTCTCCCGCCGACAGGGAGTTTTCCAAAAAGCAGATAGAGAGGTTCTCAAGGATAGTGGGCAGATACAGGGGAAGGGGATTGAAGGTTCATCTTGAGAGCTCCGCTGGGGTTGTTTATAGAGTTCCCTTCACAACCCACGTCAGGGTGGGTTTAGCCCTCTACGGGGAGAGACCCCTAAAGGATTACCCGATAAATCTGGAGCCTGCGGTCAGAATACTCACAAGGATAATTTCGGTAAAAGAGGTGCCCAAGGGACACCCGATATCCTACGGAAGGACCTTCGTAGCTCCCAAGCCTATGAGGATAGGCGTTGTAGCCTTCGGTTATGCGGACGGGCTCATGAAGAGCCTATCAAACAGGGGATACCTCCTCTACGGGAGCTCAAAGCTACCCATACTGGGGAACATAACGATGGACATGACGGTAGTCGGTCTTGAGGGAACCCGGGCAAAGGTCGGAGACTGGGTCACGGTGGTTGGGAAGGAGAGGACCTTCGGCGATCTGGCAAGGGAGGCAGGGACCATACCCTACGAGCTGATGTGCAACGTATCCAGCAGGGTCAAGAGGGAGCTCATTTGAGGGAAAGTATCCACTCTGCCAGCTTTTTAGCCTCTTCCTTAGAAACGGGCTGGGGGGTCATGGGTATGCTACCCCACTTCCCCATGCTTCCCTTAGTTATGCTCTTCACAAGCTCCTCAACGGCACCCTCTTTCCCGGCGTACCTCTTGGCTACCTCTACGTAGGCTGGTCCAACCTTCTTCTTCTGTATATCGTGGCAGGCGAAACAGCCCTTGCTGTCAGCCAGGGCGTAGGCTCCGCTCTTGGGTACCTCCTTCTTCTCAACCTTAGCCTTCTCCTCTTCGGGCT
This sequence comes from Hydrogenivirga sp., assembly GCF_056450045.1. NCBI lineage: Bacteria > Pseudomonadati > Aquificota > Aquificia > Aquificales > Aquificaceae > Hydrogenivirga > Hydrogenivirga sp. The sequence goes on along the minus strand of NZ_JBWONM010000066.1, from coordinate 5,129 downwards.
TCTCTTCCTTAGTCTCCTTCTTTTCACAGGAAGCGAGCATCAAGGCTCCGGCAAAGAGAGCTCCGGCGATGGCTATCTTTCTTCTCACGCTCAACCTCCTGAAAGCTCCTTGAGCTTATCCCTTAATATTTTAACAGCCTTATCAACACCCGAAGGGTCACTTCCACCACCCTGTGCCATATCCTCCCTTCCTCCGCCTCCTCCCTTCAGAGCCTTTCCGAGCTCCTTAATTAGTTCGTTAGCCTTGAGCCTATCGGTCAGTCCCTTTGAAAGGGCAACGACCGTTGTAACCTTACCGTCCTTCTCTGATACAAGGAAGACCACGTCCCTTCCCGTCTTGTGCCTCAGCATGTCGGCGAGGTTCCTCAGCTCCTCGGCACCGACGTCCCTGAACCTTCCCCAGAAGAGGGTGTAGTCGCCGACCTCCTCCCTCCTCACTGAGCTCTCTATCTGGGAGCTCAGGAGCTCCTGTCTCAAGCGGGCTATCTCCCTGTCCTTTTCCTTCAGCTCCTCCTTGAGGGAATCTATCCTCCGGAGTATCTCTTCCGGTTTTGCGTTTAGGGACTGCCCTATGTCCTCAAGGAGGGCATGCTCCTCAAAGGCGCTCTCAACAGCCCACCTCCCCGTCTGGGCTACAAGCCTTCTGACCCCCGCACCCACGGAGGATTCGGAGATTATCTTGAAGTAGCCTATGTCACCAGTCCTTGATACGTGGGTGCCTCCACAGAGCTCCTTTGAGAAGTCTCCGGCGGATATAACCCTGACCCTGTCCCCGTACTTTTCCTCAAATATCGCCACAGCCCCGCTCTTTATCGCCTCCTGATACTCCATCTCCTTTACCTGAACTGGCATGTTCTCCCTTATCTTTTCGTTCACGAGCGCCTCAATCTCCTTCAGCTCTTCCCTTGTGAGCGCCTCAAAGTGGGTGAAATCAAAGCGAAGGTACCTGTCCGCAACGAGGGAGCCTGCCTGCCTGACGTGCTCTCCGAGAACGTTCCTCAGGGCTGCGTGGAGCAGGTGGGTAGCCGTGTGGTTTCTCTTTATATCCTCCCTCCTCTCCTTATCTACCCTTGCCATAACCCTATCACCAACCCGCAGGGTTCCCTTAAGGAGCTTACCTTTATGCACCACAACACCCTCAACGGGGCTCTGGGTATCCTCCACCTTGAAGAGGGCTCTGTCGGTCTCAATTATTCCCGTGTCTCCCACCTGTCCTCCCCTCTCAGGATAGAAGGGGGTCTCCCTCAGAACGAGCTCCGCCTCCTGTCCCTCGGATATCTCAGAGACGAGCTCCTCACCCCTGACTATGCCTATGAGCTCGGTCTCGTACTCTGTATGGTCGTAGCCGACGAACTGGGTGGTCTTGCCTATCTCCCTCAGGTGCTGATAGACGGGGAGAACCTTCTTAGCCTCAACCTTGAAGTGCTTTCTTGCCCTCTCCCTCTGCTTCTCCATCTCCCTCTGGAAGCCAGAGAGGTCTATGGTCAGACCCTTCTCCCTGGCTATCTCCTCAATGAGGTCAAGGGGAAAGCCGTAGGTGTCGTATGCCATAAAGACCTCCTCTCCCCTGAGCTCCCCTCTTCCTTCCGCCTTAGCCTTTGCGATGAGCTCCTCCACAGCCTGCATGCCCGAACGCAGGGTCCTTATGAACCTCTCCTCCTCTCCCCTGACTACTCCCTTTACAAACTCCCTGCTCATCTCAAGCTCGGGATAGGGCTCCTTCATTATCTCAACAACGACATCTATGCCCCTGTGAAGGAAGGGCTCAACGACACCGAGCTTGTATCCAAACCTCAGGGCTCTGCGGAGTATCCTCCTTATCACGTACCCCCTGCCCTCGTTTGAGGGTAGAACCCCGTCAGAGATCGCAAAGGTCAGGGCTCTCAGGTGGTCTGCTATCACCCTCAGAGCTACGTCTCCCTCGTAGCTGCTCCCGTACCTTACACCCGATACATCCTCACCGAACTCTATGAGGGGGTATATTATGTCTATCTCGTAGTTGGTCTTCGTCCCCTGAAGGACGCTCGCTATCCTCTCAAGCCCCATTCCCGTATCTATGTTGGGCTTAGGTAATGGGGTGAGGTTCCCCTTTTCATCCCTGTTGTACTGCATGAAGACGAGGTTCCATATCTCAAGGTACCTTTCCTCTCCTTCGTACTCCTCCCCTCTGTCAACGTATATCTCAGAAGAGGGTCCGCAGGGTCCCGTGTCTCCCATCTGCCAGAAGTTATCCTCCTCCCCAAGCCTCCATATCCTCTCGGAAGGAATTCCTACGAGCTCGTTCCATATCCTGTAAGCCTCCTCATCGTCCCTGTAAACGGAGATGTATATCTTCTCATCGGGGAGCTTGAGAACCTGTGTAACGAACTCCCAGGCGTACTCTATAGCCTCCCTCTTGAAGTAGTCTCCGAAGGAGAAGTTCCCAAGCATCTCAAAGAAGGTGTGGTGCCTTGAAGTGTAGCCCACCTGTTCAAGGTCGTTGTGCTTGCCCGAAACCCTGAGGCACTTCTGACAGGATACAGCCCTCGTGTAGGGTCTCTTCTCAATGCCCAGGAAGACGTTCTTGAAGGGAACCATGCCCGCGTTTACGAATAGGAGGGTAGGGTCGTTCTCGGGAACGAGGGGAGCACTCTTGACCCTTTCGTGTCCTTTCTTCTCAAAGAAGCTCAGAAAGAGCTCTCTGATCTCGTGTGCGCTCAAGCTCATGGCATTTAAATTATATCTTCTGAGAGGATTTCCAAAGGGTCCAGGTCATGGGTGCTTTGGCAGACCCCGGGATTTAGCTTATACTTTAATATCATGCTTGAGCTTCTTACCGAAAAGTTTAGCGGAACCCTTTCAAAGCTCCAGAAAGCAAGAAAGCTCACCGACAAGGTGATAAACGACGCCCTCAGAGACATAAGGCTCGCCCTCCTTGAGGCTGACGTTGACTACGAGGTAACCAAGAGGTTCCTCAAGAGGGTTAGAGAGAGGGCGCTCTCTCAGGAGGTCAAGAAGAACCTCTCTCCGGCGGAGCAGGTGATAACTATAGTCTACGAAGAGCTTGTTGACCTCCTCGGAAGGGAGAAGGAAGACCTCAAGAAAGGAACGGTTCTGTTTGTGGGTCTTCAGGGGACAGGAAAGACAACCACAATCGGGAAGATAGCGAACCTGCTTAAGAGGAAGGGGTTCAAGGTTGCCGTTTCCTCAACGGACGTTCGCAGACCCGCAGCTATGCTTCAGCTTGAGAGGCTCGCCCAGAACATAGGGGTCCCCTACTACTCCCACGAAGAGGGGCTGTCCGCCGTTGAGATAGCCAAAAGGAGCAGCCAAAGGGCGAGAGAGGAGGGCGTTGACTACCTTCTGCTTGACACCGCCGGAAGGCTCCACGTTGATGAGGAGCTCATGGAGGAGCTCAGGAGGATAAAGGAGGAGACCAAGCCCTCCGAGATAATCTACGTGGCGGACGCCATGCAGGGGCAGACAGCCCTTGAGACAGCCAAGACCTTCCACGAGCTACTCGGGCTCACGGGCGTTGTCCTGACAAAGATGGATGGAGATGCGAGGGGAGGCTTAGCCCTCTCCGTTAGGGAGACCATTGGAGTTCCCATAAAGTTCGTCGGTGTAGGAGAGAAGGTTGAAGACATAGAGCCCTTCTATCCAGACAGGGTCGCCCAGAGGATACTCGGGCTCGGTGATATCCAGTCTCTTGTGGAGAGGGCACAGGAGGTAATACCTGAGGACAAGGCACAGCACATCTCCACAAAGGTTCTCGCCGGCGACTTTGACCTTGAGGACCTAAGGGAGATGCTGAGAATGATACAGAACATGGGTCCCCTTGACAAACTCCTTGGCATGATACCAGGTGTAGGAGCTCAACTGAAAAAGGTTAAGGTTGACGACAAGCAGTTCAAGAGAATTGAAGCGATCATAAACTCAATGACCCCCGAAGAGAGGAAGAACCCTCGTATAATAAACATGAGCAGGAAGAAGAGGATAGCCAAGGGGAGCGGTACGAGCATATCCGAGGTGAACAAGGTCCTGAAGAGATACGAGGAGATGAGGAAGATGATGAGGAAGCTCAAGGGCGCCGGCGGTATGCCCATGCCAAAGTTTCCCTTCAAATTCTGATATAATAATTGGCTCAGGTTTTCAGGAGGACAGAGAATGGCGGTAAGGATAAGACTCGCGAAGTTCGGAAGGAGACACCACCCGATATACAGAATAGTGGTGATGGATGCGAAGTCCCCGAGAGAGGGCAACTACATTGACATCCTCGGAACTTACGATCCAAAGAGGAAGGTTCTCCTTGACATAAAGCCCGACAAGGTCAAGGAGTGGGTTGCGAAGGGAGCCGAGATAGCAGGTCGGGCAAAGTCAATCCTTGATGTGGCTGGGGTCCTTAAGGAGGCTGTTCCTGAAGGTTGCGAGCTCAAAAGAGTAGGTGATTACTGGGTCCTGAAGAAAACCAGCAAGGAGGTGCACGGATGAGCGCTATGAAGGAGATAGTTGAGACAACCGCAAAAGCCCTCGTGGACAATCCCGACAAGGTTCAGGTCACAGAGATAGAAGGCGAGAAAACCATCGTCATTGAGCTCAGGGTTGACCCGGCTGAGCTCGGGAAGGTTATAGGTAAGCAGGGAAGGATCGCCAGGTCCCTCAGGACCCTGCTCTCAGCGATGGGCAGGAAGACTGGAAAGAGGGTCGTTCTGGAGATCCTTGAGTGATAAACACCCGCCTCCGGCGGGTCCTTTACCAGAAACTTACATTTCTGTAGTGCTCAACCCTTTCACCGAGGATCACCACCAAGTCTATCCTGAAAGGAAGATCTAAAGAGCTCTCCTCCAAGAACCTGAAGGCGCACCGCACTATCCTGTCAAACTTCTTCGGTGTGAGCCTCTGGGCTGGATGACCGAACTCCTCATCCACTCCACCCTTGACCTCAACGAAGACGAGCTCATCCCCTTCTCTCGCAACGATATCAAGCTCACCGAAGCCGCAGTGGTAGTTTCGCGCGAGTATCTCGTAGCCGAGTCCTCTCAGGTATTCGCAGGCTGTGTCCTCGTAGCTACTCCCCCTTCTCATCAAGCTCCCTCAATATCTCTTCGGGGGTAACGCTCGCCGTTCCGAACTCACCCACGACTATGCCT
>NZ_JBWONM010000065.1:0-5154 GCF_056450045.1 Hydrogenivirga sp. | reverse complement strand
TCCCTCTCTATCTCTACGAATGCTATACAATTTCTTGCATGGGGAGGAGGTCTAAAAACTTCCGGTTGTCTGAGGACACCCTTGCAAAGCTCAAGGAGATAGCTGAGACCCTGAATGTTAGTGAGACTGAAGCGGTGTCCCGTGCTATTGTTCACTATTACCTTTCCCTAAAAGGTGAGGAAAGCGGAGCTTTGTCGGGTATTATTCCTCTGTCGGAGTATCAGCGACTACAGGATAAGTTTGAGAGAGCTGTTTACAAGATAGGAGAGCTTGAGGGACGGCTCAAAGAGAAAGAGGAGCTAATAGCTGAGCTGAGGAACCGTATAAGGGAGCTCCGGGCTAAACCTTCCCGTAGATGGTGGGAGTTCTGGAGGTGAAGTTTACTAAGCACGCACAGGATAAAATACGCTTGTTTGGGCTATCTGAGGAAGATATCCTTGCGGGCATTGAGCGTCCGGAGTTGATATGTAGAGACACGGACAAGGGTTCTACGGTTTACATATTTCAGATGGGCGGAAAGCTCTACTCTATCGTGGTGAAAGAGAGAGCTGTAATCACGATATACCGAACAGATGAGAAGAGATTATATTCAAGGAGGAGGAGCGGACGATGGAATTGTTATTGAGCATAAACCTTGAAGATAGGGAGTACGAAGTCAGAGAGTATCCCGACACAGGGACTATGCTGATTATCCGCAAGGGTATGAAGGGAGAACCTGATTATTCCATAGAAGGAGACGGGTTCGTCGTAGAGTTCAAGGATGGAAGAGTCTATACGGTGGATATATACGAACCCGAAGTAGCTTCTAAAGTAAAGGAGAGGTTATATCTGCACTTTACGTGAAAACTCATATCGGCTTGACCATGACAATATAACCCTTGTTTATCGTCACTATCTCCTTTGTCTTTTCGTCGAGTATGAGCTGGACATTGTACCTTGCCTTTGCCCGTAAGATACCTTGCAACTTGATAATGCTGTTCCCGTAAGCTACGTGAACTTCCACCTTCTTCTTGTGTAGGAAGAGCACATAGTCTTCATATTCAAACTTTGGTTTTTCGGTGTTTTTCTGATGCTTGGGCTTAGCTTCCTTAGCTTCCTTCGTGGTAGGGGTAGGAGCTCCCATGCCCCTAATATAGCATTCCCGTAGGAAGCGTGCAAGTCCTTGAACGACAAGCGTCGGTTCGGACTAACTTTGCATTTTTGATAAGTTGAAGTGGTTGATAGACAAGGGGTTGACAGAATAACCCCCGGGTCTTATAATCGGGGGTAATGGGGAAACCAACAAAGCCCCCCATGGTGGGGGCAAAAAACTTACGGATTAAAGATAACACGAAAACCACCAAGGGTCAAGTCTTCAGGTGACTCTGGGGATCGTCCCCAGAGGACCGGGCAAGAGCCCGGAATTCCTGAAGCTCAAGGGAATAGAACCCTACAAGTATTTTTACGAAAACACCCTTGAACCCCTGCTTAACCAAGCTGAACTATTTAACCAAGCTGACCGAAGCGAGGTAATCGCTTCAGTCTGCACTGGGAGGGAAACGTATCAGCTCTTCCATGTCATAGATGTCTGGAAGGACGGCAAGCCCATAGACCGAAGGGTCTTCAGGAGCGATAGGACCTTCAAGAAGCTCCTTGAGGAAGCTAAGGAGAAGGGATATGCGCTCCTCTATCGGGGAATGTTCTTTATTCCCGAGGAGGTCTGGAGGGAGTACAAGGAAAACTATGCAAAAGCGGACAGGACGGACAGGATGGAGATATTCAAGCTGGAGAGACTTACCCAAGTCGCAACCTACATACTCATAGACATAGATAAGGACAGCTTTGAGAACCTCAAGAGAGTGGTCAGGTATCTGCATAAGCTCGGCATATATCCGGAGGTGTGGGAGAGTGCATCAGGAGAAGGGAACTATCACGTTTACATACACCTCACCGGGCAGGTGTGGAAGAGAGTGGAAAAGAGCGAAGACGGAGAAGTGAAGGAGACTCACGTAGAGGAGCGACTTCCCTACGCTTCAGACTTCAGGGTCAAGCAGGTCGTAGAAGCCCTGAAGGAATTGCTCAATCACTTAGGTATTGGATACGACTCCGTGTCAGCAAGACGGGCGGTGTGGATGGAGGGATTTCCCAATCCCGAGAAGGGAGGAAGGTCCTCAAAGAAGATATGGGACGGAGCAGTCCACAGGATAGACAAGCTCTATGAGAAGCTCCTTCCCGTCCTTGAGTGGAAGGTGAGGAGGGAAGCTACGGAGAGGTTCTGGGCTGAGCTTAGACCGAGAAAAAGGGTGCAGGCGACAGGAACCTATGAGGTAGTCTCTGAAGTAGTCTCTGAAGAACACTCCAACGTAATAGACTACCTGCAGGACAACATACCTGCGACCTTCCGTATGATTGACCGGGGATACACCCGTATGGAGGTAGAGGCAGAGCTGAAGGCAGGATGGACGGGGGACGAAAAGCAGTTTCAGCGAGCCTTTTACGGGTTTTGGGCTTGGATAGAAAAAACCTACAAACCCCTTGAGGTTGAGGTAAAGAAGGGAGGAGCTAAACCACCTAAAAGGAGAAAGCACAGGCACTATTGGGAGCACATAGACGATATACGGAAGGTTCTTGTGGAAGACGGGGCAGACAGCTCCCTCAACCACATACACAGAAAAACGGGCATATCTAAGGGGACGCTGTCCTACATATTCCGTATTGTGTCCAAGGAGCAGATACTTAGCGACCCACAAGAAGCAAAGAACCTCCTCAAGCAGTATCAAAAAGGTGGAGATCGTCTGAGCGAGGAGCAGAAGAAAGCCTTGAGCGAGAAGGGAAAGGAGCGTTTTAGAAAGTATATGGAGAAATTCCTTAAGGAAGCGAGCAAGAAGCCCCTATCCCCTCCAGAGGGTGTTCAAATAGGTCCTATATCTATTACTCCTTTCCCTTTGAGGGAGGATAAGAAAGGTAGGAGGATGGATATGTCTCCGGAGGAGAAGGGAGAGGTTAAGGTTAAGGAGCCCTCGTTTACCTCGTCCGGAGACGGGGAGCAAAGCTCCCCGTCTCCCCGTGTCCTCCTTCCCGAGGAGGACACGGAACCTTCCCTTCAAGGGAAGGAGCAGGAGAGGGTCTTCAGGGACAAGAACGAAGCCCTGAGCTACCTTGAGAGCTTGAACGGAAGGTATGCGGTAGGGGACAGGGTGAGGTTGCTCGTCAGGTCCCCCGTCCTTTATGTGAGAGGGGCTGTCCTCTATGAGTTTGAGAAGGTGGAAAAAGAGGTTTTTGAGGGCTGGGAAAGCGTCGGGCGGAAGGAAACGTGGGAGCTTAAAGTTATCCATTGGAGACTGACCCCCGAGCGCCCACCTGTTGCTGAGCGGGAGGAGATAAATAAGACCTTCAGGAGCATTGACTTCGTCGGGAGGGCGGACGATGAAATTCCCTTCTAAGGGAAGGAGGCTGGTCATGAGGGGTTTCTTTTCCTTTCAACCGACCGACCTCAGATTTGCTAAGCCCGAAGCGGAGCGAAGTGTCAAGTGTCGCCCCGAAGGGGCGACGAGCGTAAGCGAGCTTGCACTTGACACGAGCGGAGCGGAGGGCAAAATGTTTTTGTGGGTCGGTCGGGGAAGGAAATCCCTCTCTAACATTATGCGCAGGTGTTATATCTTTAATCTCCTTTCTTTTTTGTTAGGACCTCTTAGCAGGGTATCCCTCTACCTCCGGAAGGTGGAGAGGGGTGGAGAGGGGTGGAAGGCTTCATATTGAAATCCGTTTCAGTTGACGGGGTCGGGGGACATGCTTATATAAGTCTTATAGGAACCACGCAGGGAGAACCCTCAGAACCTCGCGAGGAGGTGGACAAACCTTATCTTAGCGGGGTGCAGGACAGCCCGCAATCTGTCCTATGAGGTGGTCTGAACATGGGTTTGCGTCGCAACAGCGGTCTAACCTACGCACTGAAGTATTCTGCGTCCGTTCTAAAACGGGGCATAGGTATGTCCAAGCGGGAAGTCTACCGTGAGAACGGGGGTCGTAGTCCGTATGTGCACTCCTATTCAACCCTCAACAGGTATTTAGGAGTTGCGAAGGAGTTCGTGCGTGATATGAAGTCTGAGGGCATTAACAGACTGGACAGGGTTGAGTATGAACACGTCCGTGAGTGGTTGGAGCGTAAAGCTGAGCGTGGTGTAAGCGAAAAGACACTGAAGGTCAATACTTCGGCACTTGAGAAATTTTTTGACTCTGTCGGAAGGAGCGATATATCCGAGCGTCTGAGAGAAGATTACCAGGAGATTTACTCTCAGGGCAGACCTTCGGGAAGGGCACTTCCCTTCTCTGACCCTCAAGGTGTCATAGAAAACCTGAATGACCCTGCACATAAGGTAGTCGCTGAACTTCAGTATCTCACGGGCGCAAGAATCGGAGACGTCAAGAAGATAGAGGTTGATGAGGAGGGCAGGAGGGTCATTATTGAGAAAAGCAAGGGGGGTAGGGATAGGGAGATAGACTTCTCAGATAGAGTTGAGAAGTTTGAGCGTGTGAAGGAGCTGAAGGAGGAGCTTGATAAACACATACAGGAAAGGGGGTGGAAGGAGATAAGGGAAAGCTATTACGATGACCTCAAGCAATCCGCTAAAAAGGTTGGAGAGGTTTATACAGGTTCCCATGCATTCAGGGTTTCATACGCTGTTGAGCGATACGAGGAGCTTGTGTCTCAGGGCTACGGTGAAGAGGAAGCTGACCGGACGCTAACCCAAGAACTTGGGCATAATCGGACGGAAATGAGCAGATACTATCGGAGATAACCGACAACCGCAGTTATTGACAATCAACGACTAAACGAAATCACCTATTTCTACCCCTCATCCCTCAAAACTTCAACAATAGAAACCATACAGGTGATTAATTTTGTGTATATAAATTTGGTTATGTTAGCATGGTCGGGAAGTCCTTGATTGTCAAGGGTTATGGAGGGTGCTATACATACCTCTATACATTTTCTCCACGATTTCTATACGATTTCTATACAGCTATGAGAAGGTCCTGAAGGGTTCTCCCTCTCTATCTCTACGAATGCTATACAATTTCTTGCATGGGGAGGAGGTCTAAAAACTTCCGGTTGTCTGAGGACACCCTTGCAAAGCTCAAGGAGATAGCTGAGACCCTGAATGTTAGTGAGAC
>NZ_JBWONM010000064.1:0-23713 GCF_056450045.1 Hydrogenivirga sp. | reverse complement strand
TCAGTAGCTTCATCACCTTAGCTATAGCTGTGTTGAGCTGGTATCTCTTCTCCATGTCGGTGAGGTAGCCCTCAAGGGTCTCATGGATGATCCTCCTGAGCTCCTTCGCTTTCCCACTGACCTTTCTAAGCTCCTCTGCTGTATAGTCTATATCCCTGAGCCAATCTTCCCTCTCCGTTATGAAGTTCCAGAGCCTCCTGAGAAAGCGGTAAGCTCCCTGAATGCCCTCATCGGTCCACTCAAAGTCCTGCTCGGGCGGGGCTGCGAAGAGTATGTAGAGCCTTATGGTGTCAGCGCCGTACCTCTCAACCGCCTCCTCGGGGTCAACCACGTTCGCCTTTGACTTGGACATCTTGGCGCTTTCGCCTATCTCCGACTCAAGCCTTTTAAGAAGCTCCTCATCTCTGATGCCCAGCTTCTCCAGGAGGAAAAGAGCGTTGTCGCCCACCGAAAGCTGGTTTTCTCTGAGGAACTCTCCTATCTTCATGCTTAACAATTTTACAGAAAAACCCCCGGAGAGCCCCGCCCCTTTGATGTAGGACGACTATATAGTTTTCGAGAACCTGAGCTCCTTCTTGGTCTTCAGATGAGCATCAAAGACCATAGCCACGTTTCTTATGAGCAGCCTGCCGGGAGGAAGGATATCGATCCTCCTGTCCTTGACCCTTATGAGTCCGTCCTCCTCGAGCTCCCGGAGGTTTTCAAGCTCTTCGGAGAAGTAATCCTCAAACCTTATGCCGAAGAGCCTATCTATCTTCTCAAAGCTGACACCGAGGTTGCACATTATGTCCATGATCACCTCTCGCCTTATGAAGTCGTCCTCTGTCAGGACGTAACCCCTGTATACGGGAAGCCTCCCCTCATCAACCGCAAGGTTGTATTCCCTCAGGGTCTTGTAGTTCTGGAAGTAGGAGTCCTGAAGCATTCCTATGGATGTAGCTCCAAAGCCTATGAGTTCAACGCCCTTCCTCGTCGTGTAGCCCTGGAAGTTCCTCCACAGCTTTCCCTCCTTCTGGGCGAGGGCAAGCTCATCCTCGGGCTTTGCGAAGTGGTCCATACCTATGTAAACGTATCCCGCATCCTGGAACTTCTCTATGACCATCTCAAGGATCGAGAGCTTCTCTTCCGCCTGGGGGAGAGTATCTGGGTCTATGTGCTTTTGGATCGGTTTGACCCACGGGACGTAGGCAAAGCTGTAAACCGCAATCCTGTCGGGGTTAAGCTCTATCACCTTCTCAACCGTCTTGGAGAAGCTTTCTCTCGTCTGATAGGGGAGCCCGTATATGAGGTCAAGGTTTATGCTCTGGAAGCCCAGAGACCTGAGCTTTTCCATCACCCCCTTCATGAGTTCGTAGGGCTGTACCCTGTTTATAGCTCTCTGGACCCTCTCATCAAGGTCCTGAAGACCCATGCTTATCCTGTTAAAGCCTACATCTCTTATAACCCTAAGCTGCTCGTCTGTTGCGTACCTTGGGTCTATCTCAATGCTGATCTCCGCATCCTCGGAGAACCTGAACCTCTTCCTTATCTCAGCCATGAACTCCTCTATCTCATGGGGCTCAAGGTAGTTGGGGGTTCCACCTCCCCAGTGGAGCTGCTCAACCTCCCTGTCGGAGGCAAGCAGGGAGGAGACCATATCCATCTCCCGGTAGACCCTCTCAAGGTAAGGTCTCTCTATGCCCTTCCTGTGGGAGATGATTATGTTGCATCCGCAGTAGTAGCAGCCGCTCTCGCAGAAGGGTATGTGGAAGTAGAGAGAGGGGGGAGTCTTCCTCCTGTTGCTCTCTATGAGATGCTTCCTGTACTCCTCCTCGCCCACGGACTCGGTGAACTCCGTTGCTGGGGGATAGCTGGTGTACCTCGGACCTGGTCTATCGTACTTCTTTATAAGCTCTCTGTCAAAAACCGTTCTCATGACCCTATTAAATATAAGCTTTTTTCCCAGCTCACACTCCTCCAAGAATGAGCCGGTAGAGGAAGACAAGGGGCGGGTAGATTATCCTTCCCAAAACGCCCGTAAAGAGGAGCACGGTTATGACGAAGAAGCCGTATATCTCGTACTTGTAGAATAGCTCCCAGTACTTGAAGGACAGAAAGCTCATCAGAGCCTTGCTCCCGTCAAGGGGAGGTATGGGTATTATGTTGAAGAGGGCAAGGATGAGATTTATAAGAACTGACTTCGTGCAGAATATCAGGAGCGGGTATATGAGGGCGTTTGCTAGAAAGGAATCAACGCTGTCGGACAGGGAGTAGAGGAGCCTGTAGGCTAACCCGAAGGAGAGGGCGAGGGTTAGGTTCATAGCCACCCCAGCTATTGAGGTGAGAAAGGTTCCCATCCTCAGGTCCCTGAAGTTCAGGGGATTTATAGGAACTGGCTTTGCCCAGCCGAATATTATGGGAGAGCCCAAGATTATGAACATGGCGGGGAGGATAAGCGTGCCAAAGGGGTCAACGTGGGGAATGGGATTGAGGGTCAGCCTGCCTGCCATCTTTGCCGTCGGGTCTCCCATCCTGTAAGCCACCCATCCGTGGGCGACCTCGTGGAGGATTACGGCTATCATCAGGGCTGGAATTGTAAGGATAGCTTCGCTCAAGTTCATGTTAGGAGAATTATAAATTAAGACTCACCCAGAGGTTATAACCCGGATTTGGTTCAGACCACGCTGTACTCTTTGAGATATTCCAGATTCCCCTCAATGAAAGCCCTTATGACCTCAACGCTCTGCTCCCTTATGTTCTTTACAGCCTTCTGGGTAAGGTAGGCTATGTGGGGGTTCACTATCACGTTATCGTACCTTGAGAGCTCTACTATCTTGAGGACCTCCGGTGAGGACACTCCCTTCCTGTACTTCTTGAGTATGAGGATGTCCTCGCCCTCAAACACATCAAGCCCAAGACCTCCGAACTTCCCCTTCATGTAATGCTCGTAAAGGGCGTTCGTGTCCACCACTCCTCCTCGGGCTGTGTTTATGAGGATAACGCCATCCTTCATTAGCTCAATCCTTGAGCTGTCTATGAGGTGGTGGGTCTCGGGCGTATAGGGAATGTGAAGGGATACAACGTCGCTCTTCCTCAGGAGATCCTCCAGGTCTGTGTAAATGACCCCCTCTCTGCTCAGCTCCTCTTTAGGGTAAAGGTCGTAGGCTAACACCCTCATCCCGAAGGCTATTCCGTACTTTGCAACGTAGGAGCCTATCCTTCCGGTTCCCACAACCCCAAGGGTCAGGTCCTCAAGGTTCAAGCCTACTATGTCGTAGGACTGTGAGTAATCAAGCCTATCAACCTTTTCCCTTATCCTGTCAAGCTTTCTCAGCAGGGAGAGCATCAAGGCAAAGGTGTGCTGAGCTATGGCGGAAGGAGAGTAGGCTGGGACGTGGGTTACCCTTATCCCCCTCTCTCTGCAGTACTCAAGGTCTATGTGGTCGTAACCCGTGGACCTCGTATGGATGAGCCTCAGCCTTGGAAGCTTCTCAAGGAGCTCCCTGTTGAGCCTGTCAAAGACAAAAACGCAGAGCACTTCCGCCTCAGCGAGCTCTCCCGTAGGTATGTCCTCAACAGTATCCTCAAAGACCTTTATAGGAAGGTCCTTCAGACTCTTCTCGTAAAATTTCCTGCTCTGGGGATCTACACTCGTGAATATAACCATGCCATCAATTCTACACTGTTGGGGAAGTAAAATAATACCTATGAATATTAACAGCAAAGAGATTTCCCAGAAGGTTAAGGAGCTCGTTGAGCCCGTTGTCCGTTCAATGGGCTACAGGCTCTTTGACGTAGAGTTCAAGCCCGAGAGGGGGTGGGTGTTGAGGGTGATAATTGACAAGCCCGGAGGAGTTACCATAAAGGACTGCGAGGAGGTGAGTAGGAGGATAAGCGCCCTGTTGGACGTTGAGGACCTGATCCCCTTCTCCTATATGCTTGAGATATCTTCCCCCGGCTTGACGAGGGAGCTTGAGAAGCCAGAGCACTACGAGTTCTTTAAGGGTAGGCTCATCAAGGTGGTTCTGAGGGAGCCGGTCGGCGGAAGGAGGGAGGCTACCGGATATCTGGAGGATGTCAAGGAAGGTATAATAACCCTGAAGGAGAGGGAGAAGGGAGAGCTGCTTCACATACCCTTCTCTGCTATAGCAAAAGGCAGATTGGAGCCAGAGAGATGGTAAAGAACATAAGAAGGCTTATAGAACAGGTGGCTAAGGAGAAGGACCTGCCCGAAAGGGTTGTTGAGTACGCCCTGAAGAATGCCATAGTTATAGCTATAAAGAAGGCTAAGAAGATAAGGGAGAACCTTGATGTTGAGTTCACCGATGAGGGTATAAAGGTGTACATAGTCCGGGGAAAGGGAAAGAAGAAGGAGCGCTTCCCCCTTGATATAAGCACAGAGGACATAAACAGGATAGCGGCTTACGCTGCGAAGGAGGAGTTCCTGAGCGAGCTTGAGAGGGCGGAGAGGGAGAGGGGGTTCTTGGAGTACAAGGAGCTTGAGGGAGAGATAGTCACCGGTATAGTTCGCAAGATATATGAGAACGGTGATGTACTAGTTGATTTGGGTAAGGTGGAGGCTGTACTTCCAAGGAGGGAGCAGATACCTGGCGAGAAGTACAACGTAGGGGACAGGGTAAAGGCGCTCCTGCTTGAGGTAAAGAAGCTCCACGGGGAGCCAAGGCTCATACTCTCAAGAACCCATCCCCTCTTCCTCAAGAGGCTCCTTGAGACCGAGATACCGGAGGTTGCGGAGAAGGAGATAGAGATAAAGGCGGTTGCCCGCATACCCGGTGAGAGGGCAAAGGTGGCAGTTCATGCGAAGGATATGAAGATGGATCCCGTTGGGATAGTGGTAGGTTTGAGAGGGTCAAGGATACAGCCCATATCTGAGGAGCTGGGCGGTGAAAAGATAGACGTCGTCAGATGGACTGAGGACGAGGAGGAGTTCATAAGGAGGGCTCTGTCGCCTGCCCAGCCAACGGCGGTAAGGCTGATACCCGAAGAGGAGAGAGCGGAGGTTGCGGTTCCTCAAGAACAGCTTTCCCTCGCGATAGGCAGAAGGGGAACCAACGTTAAGCTTGCCCACAGGTTGACGGGGTGGCATATTGATGTAATGTCGGAGGAGGACTTTGAGAAGCTCACAGAGCTTAGAGAGTCAGGACAGGCTGAGTGAGGGTGAGAGTCTCCGTCTAACCATAGAAAAGCTCGTTTACGGCGGATACGGGCTTGCCCACCACAGGGACAAGGTGGTAATGGTACGCTTTGCGGCACCGCAGGAGCTCGTTGATGCCCAGATACTTGAGGATAGGAAGGACTATGCTGAGGCTCTCGTAAAGAGGGTGGTGATCCCCTCCAGGTTCAGAAGGGAAGCCCCCTGCCCTTACTACGGTGTGTGTGGAGGCTGTCAACTCCAGCACATGGACTACGATGCGCAGGTCAACTCAAAGGAGTCCATACTCCTTGAGACCCTGGAGAGAATAGGTAAGGTAAAGGAACCCAGGCTCTTGGACTCCCTGAGATCTGGTGAAGAGCTCGGTTACAGGGTGAGGGTTCAGTTCAAGGTCAAGAACGGTAAGCTCGGCTTCTTCAGGTGGGATGAGAAGGAGGTCGTTGATATAGACAGCTGCCCCGTTGCCCACCCGAGGATAAACGAGCTCGTTGGTCCCCTCAAGGAGTGTGCCCGCAACATAAAGGAGCTTCAGGAGGTTCACGTAACTTACTCCCCCTACGAGGACAAGTTCCTCGTGAAGTTCATCACACCAATTGAGATAGACAGGGACTTTCTCAACAGCCTGAGGGAGGAGTTCCTTCCCGAAGAGGTCGTTGGTGTGGGAGACTACTCCCGCCTGAGGGGCTTCATGAACAGGAGGTTTTGGATAGGTACCGAGTATCTATACATGAAGGTTGGGAGGTGGACCTACAGGGTTAGCGCCGATTCCTTCTTCCAGGTGAACTGGACCCTCTGGGAGGACTTTATTGATGCTGTCGCAGGCGATGTTAGCTTCAGAAAGGCTCTTGACCTTCACTGCGGTGTGGGCTTCTTCACCATACCCCTCTCCGAGAGGGGGAACTTCATAGAAGGGTCGGACAGCAACGGCTCCGCCATAAACGACGCCCAGTACAACGCAAAGCTCAACAGCAGGGACAACGTTGTATTCGTTAAGTCCGACGCCTTCAGGCACCTCAAGAGCAGGGGTGGTGAGGTCCTTGACCTCGTTGTCCTTGACCCACCGCGAAGCGGTCTTGAGAAGAACGAGATAGAGCTCCTTATAAAGAACAAGCCCGAGAGGATAGTCTATATATCCTGCAACCCCTCAACCTTGGCGAGAGACCTCAGACAGCTGCTTCAGGGAGGGTACACCCTTGAGGGAATCCGGCTCGTTGATATGTTCCCCCAGACCTACCACATAGAGAGCATAAGCTACCTCAAGGTTCAGGAGTAAGAGAAGACGAACTTCCCTTTCTCTATCTCCTTTGGAGAGAGGACGACCTTATCTTCGGACATGAACTGCACGAATCCCTCTATCAGACCCATGAGGAAGTATATGACGGGCGATCTCTGTATGTCCTCAGCCCTTATGGCATCGCTGAATATGTCCTCCTGAACTACTATGTTGGAGTCGTCCTTCTCAACCTTCTTGGCAAATCCGAGCTCCTCAAGCATCATGCAGGTTCTTCTGACCGCCTCATCCTTGCTAAGGACCTCTGGAAGGTGTCCTATGAGGCTCTCCAGCAGTTTTGGTCCGCTGTGTCTTCCCGCATCCCTGAGGACGGCGTTAGCCCCCTTGTCTCCTATGAGGTTTCTGACCCCTTCAATCAGCTCAACCATGGCTATGAGCAGTATGTCTGGGTCAACCATAGCACACCCCCTTAAAAGCTACCTCAAATCAAGAATCGGAAAAACAGCCTTCTCTTTGAGCTGGACAAAGTCTGTAACTATGCTGTAGGTATCCCTCAAGGTGTAGAAGGCGTCAAGGATGCTCCTCTCAAAGTTCCTCTCAAGGCTCCTTACCATATAGTCAAGGTCCCTCATCTTTATGAGCGCCACACCCGACCACCTCTCCTTAACCATACCCACGGTAACGTTGACCCTGTTGAAGAAGGTAAACAAACCCTCCTTTGTAAGGACGCTCCCCCCGTCCACGAGGAGGACATCGTTGCCTCTGAGCTTCCTGAGCCCCTTGTAGGCAGCGAAGACGGAGCTGTCCCTGACGTTGTTAATGAGGCAGACCTCGGGAAATTTATCAAACATATCCTTGAAGTGGGAGCTAACGGAAGCGTAGATGCTGTCAATCCCGATTATCCTCGTCAGAAGGGATATGTTCTTTCCAAGCTCCGTGTAGAGTTTCTCCTTTCCCTCTTCAAGAAGCCCCGAGTAGAGTAGCAGGAGAGCTTTCATACTATAATTCTAAGACATATATGGGCTTGCGTCTCAGGGAGAGGATCCTTCCAAGGAAAATTCAGCTGAGCTCTGGTTCCCAGCCCCTTTGGGTTCACTGTGCGAGCGTTGGAGAGTTCAACACCTTCAAGCCCATCCTGAGAGAGCTGCGCAGAAGGTACCCTGTGGTTCTCACCTACTTCTCCCCCAGGGCTGAGGAGTTCCTGAGTTCATGCTCCGACCTCTACGATGCCCTTTACCCCTTACCCCTTGACCTCCCTCCCCTGATAAGAAGGTTTGAGTCTATGGTAAGACCGAGGGCGATAGTCATAGTTGAGAGGGAGCTCTGGCCCTCCCTACTGCTGTCCACACGCTCCAAGAAGATCTTGGTCAACGCCTACGCCAAGGGGGGTTTTCTGGAAAGGCTCTTAGTGAGGAGCTACTCCCTTATCCTTGCAAGGAGTGAAGAGGATAGGGAGCTCTTTGAGGAAGAGGGAGCTAAGAGGATCGTGGTCTGCGGGAACCTAAAGCTCGTTCAGGAGGTGAGCCCTGAGAAGATAGAGCTTGGGATAGGTGAGGGGTATAGGCTCCTTGTGGCTGGTAGCACGAGGGAAGGAGAGGAGGAGCTCCTCTTAAGGCTCTTTGCGGAGCTAAGGTCTTCCTTTCCCCTCAAGCTGGTTCTTGCCCCAAGGCACGTTGGAAGAGCTGAGGAAGTTCAGAGGCTTGCCCAGAACATGGGCTTTAAAACCAGCAGGTGGAGCTTGCCCGAATCTGGTTGGGAGGTCCTTGTGGTTGACACACTTGGAAAGCTCAGGTCCTTTTACGAACTTGCGGATGTCGCCTTCGTGGGTGGGACCTTCTCTCCCGTTGGTGGTCACAACCTCCTTGAGCCCGCAGCCCTCGGAAAACCCGTTGTCTTCGGTCCAAGAACCCACAAGGTAAGGGACATGGAGGAGCTACTCCTGAGAGAGGGTTACGGATTCAGGGCTGAGAGCTATGAGGAGCTCAAGAGAATAGTGGCTACTCTCCTAAGAGAGAACTTCAAGCCAGCGAAGGACCTCAGGTTATACTCCGTAGAGGTCAAGAGGTGCTATCTTGAAAACTTACTGGCTGAGCTTTAAAAGCTCCTTTATGTGTCTCTCAATGATCTGGAGGGTCTTTCTGAAGGACTCCTCCCTCTCGGTGGGCTCGTCTATGAGCCAGTTCTCCCTCCGCTTGTGAGCCAAGGTGAACTCACACTTTTCCCTCGCTTCGTTGCACATAGTTATGAGCACATCTATCTTCCTGTAGGGAATCTTCTCAAGGGGTTTGGGATGGAGCCCTTCCGTAGGGTAGACCTTTTCCTCAAGGACCTTCAGGGTTAAGGGATGAGCCTCCTTCTGGGGCTCGGTGCCTGCGGAGAAGACCTCAGCCTTTATACCCATATTGGAGAGGAGCCGTCGCGCCACAGCCTCAGCCATCAGACTCCTGACCGCATTACCTCTGCTCACAAAGGCTATCTTCATGGTCTTTAATAATATCATGCCCCGTAAGCTCTTCCTCTCGGTCGGAGACCTGTCCGCTGCCAACTACCTCTGGGAGATACTGAGAGAGGGCTTTGGGGGGTATGAGCTTGTGGGGATAACGGATGAAAGGCTTGAGAGCCTCGGTGTTAGGAGCGTTGCAAGGATTTCTCAGATATCGGTGGTGGGTCTTGCGGAGGTCCTGCCAAGGCTCCTTGAGATAAGGAGGGTCTTCTCCCGTGCCCTTGAGGAGCTGAAGGGGTGTGATGTCCTGATAGCCTGCGATGCTCCGGGCTTCAACCTAAGACTCATAAGGGAGGCAAGAAAGCTCGGTGTGAAGAAGGTAATATACTTTATCTCTCCCCAGGTCTGGGCTTGGAAACCAAAGAGGGCTGAGACCATAGCTGAGTACTCCGACCACCTTATAGTCATACTTCCCTTTGAGGTTGAGTTCTACAGAAGGTTTGAGGGAAAGGGTTTTAGGGTTCACTACGTGGGGCATCCCCTCGTTGATATGGTCTCCCCTGGAGTTGGAGAGGAGGAGTTTCGCTCCCTACTTGGTCTTCCCTCAGGGAGGATAATCAACCTTATGCCGGGTAGCAGGTGGGTAGAGCTCAAGAGGCACACACCTCTTCTCATAAGGGTCCTGAGCCTGCTCCTTGAGAAGCATGAAGACCTCTCCTTTGTCCTGCCCACCTTTGAGGAGTTCAGGGACTTCCTTTCAGAGAGCTTTGGCGACCTTCCCGTAAAGGTTCTGACCGATAAGGATGTGAAGAGACCCGCCTACAGCTCAATGTTTCACTCGGAGCTCTCCCTGATAGCCTCGGGCACCTCCTCCCTTGAGGCAGCCATTGCGGGAAATCCTCACATCGTCTTTTACAGGGTGAACCCCCTCACCTACATCCTGGCTAAGCTCCTCGTCAAGGTCTCCTACGTCAGCCTTCCAAATCTCATACTCAATAGGGAGGTCGTCCCGGAGATGATAAACACCTCCCCCGAGAGGATAGCCTCACAGGTCAAAGAGATCCTAAAAAGCGATAGAAAGAGAGAGATGATGAGAGAGGAGCTTGCAGGAGTCAGGGAGCTCTTGGGCGGGAGCGGTTCCCTCCAGAGGCTAAGGGAGCTCTTACTTGAGCTCATAGCTTGACTTGACCACAACCCTTTCCCATACTTTTTAACATGTTCAAGGAAACGACCATCCTTATAGTGCTCAGCAGGGTTGTTGAGTTCCTCGGGATAATAACCACCATATTCCTCATGTTCAAGGGCTACAAGCTGAGATACGTCCTCCTCGTTGGCGGTGTTGTCGTCCTGAGCCTCGTGGTGAGCGTCCTCGGTCTCTTTGCGAGGGAATACTTAGAGTATATCGCCCTTACAGACCTCTTGCTTACAGCTACCATCCTCGGAGGCGTCGCCTTCTATGTCAGCAGACATCCGGAGAGGACAAAGGACTTCACCCCTCCAGAGGACTGCAGGTGCCCTGTGTGCAACGTCCTTATACTCAACGAGGATGAGCTCTGCACCATGAGAATAGGAAACTACACCTACTACTTTGATACCTGCGACCACATGATAAAGCTCCTTAAAGAGGCTGATTTCTTCCTTGAGAAGAAGGACCTCCCCGCTGGGGAGGTTAAGGACATATACGTAAAGGCAAGGGATACGGGAAGGTGGAGGAAGATAGAGAACGTCAAGGTGGTTGAGGAGGAAGGAACTTACAGGGCTTACGAGAAGGCGGACGGCAAGGAGGTCCTTAACTTAGAGGAGCTCCTGGATAGCTTCAAGGACAAGCTCAGGAGGAGGAAGGGTTAGGCACTCATAGGTACCTGTCCTGCATCTCTTAGGGTTCGGGGAGCAGGGGGAACAGCCCGCAGGGTTATCTATATAGGAACCTACAAGAGGATAGAAGCCGTATTTGGAGGAGGTCGCCGTGTATATGGTCAGGGCTGGAACCCCTAGGGCGTTCGCTATGTGAACAGGTGAGGAGTCGTTGGACACGACGAGCTTAGCTCCACCCACAACAGCCATGAGCTCCCTTAGGTTCGTCTTACCAACTAGGTCCTTGAAAGAAGCCCTCTTCTTCAGCTCCTCAGCCTTATCCCTGTCGGAAGAAAGCCCCGTGACCACGACCTCAACCTTAAGTCCGGCTATGAGCTTTCCCCAGCTCTCTATGCTCCACTCCTTGAGGGGAAAGTTTGAGAAGGGGTTCACCACGACATAGCCCCTCTCCTCCAGACCGAACCTCTTCAGAGTTTCTCCCTTTTCCTCCTCACCAAGGGGAAGGAAGGTTTCCCTCACAAAGTCCTTCACACCGAGGGGTTTCAAGAGCTCAAGGTTCCTGTCAACCTCATGGAACTCCCAGCGGTGGGGAACTATGTGGGTGAATGCCCACCTGAGCTCAGACCTGTCAAAGCCTACCCTGACCGGTATCCCTGAAAGGAGCATTATTAGGGCTGTCCTCAAGGACCTGTGGGGTACGAGGGCTACATCAAACCCCCTCAGCCTTTTTAAGATTGCAAAGCTCTCAAGGAAGCCCTTCCCGAAGGGTAAGAGCCCTACATCCCATCCCCTGAAAAGCTCCCTTATGAAAGGTCTGCCAGCGAAGAAGACCTCAGAGTCAGGGAAGTTCTTCCTTACACTCCTTATCAGAGGAGTTGTCAGTATTACGTCTCCAAGGTATGCTGTCTGCCAGATTAAGAACCTCAATCCTCACCCGCAGGCTTTGGTGGAGCGTAGGGGGTTATGTCGGCGATAAGCCACTTGTCCCCTTCCTTTATCAGGACGAAGCTGAAAAGCTTCTCAACGTCGCTCTTGTCGGTTATACTCACCTTCAGGAGCGCTGTTCTGTCCCCTATGAGTTTCCCCTCCCTTACCTCAAACTCATCTATGTTAGCCCCCATTGTGCTCAGCATACAGGCGAGAACCTCAGAGGGCTTCATCTCGGTGAACTGGACGGGGAGCTTAAGGTCCTTTACAAGCCCGTCCCTGAAGGAAGGATGGAGGTATCTGATAGCCTCCTTCCCTTCCTTTTCCTTTATCTCCTCAAGGAACTCCTCCGCTACATCCTTTGCCTTGTTGTAGGGTTCACCGCAGGACTTGAGAACAAGGAGGAGTGCTACTCCAAGTGAGGCAAGGACTAACTTCCTCATGCTAAAATTATACACCATGCTTATCGGCGTTCTCAAGGAAAGATACCCCAACGAGAAGAGAGTTTCCCTTGTCCCCTCAGAGGTCGGAAAGCTCCTCAAGAAGGGTGCGGGCGTCCTCGTTGAGAGGGGCTCCGGAGAGGCTGCTGGCTTCAGGGATGAGGAGTACGCTCAGGCTGGTGCGGAGCTCGTTGAAAGGACTGAGGTCTTTGACAGGGCTGATATCCTCCTCAGGGTAAGGGACCTGATGGCTGACAGGGATAACTTCCTTGAGGAGGCGGACAGCTACAGGGGAAAGGTCCTCATAGGCTTCCTTGAACCCTTCAGCGTTGGCGAGATATACGAAAGGGTCAGGGAGCTGAAGCTGACAGCCTTTGCGATAGAGCTCATCCCGAGGATAACGAGGGCACAGAGCATGGATGCCCTCTCATCAATGGCGACAGTTGCCGGATACAAGGCATCTCTCATAGCTGCCAACATGCTTCCCAAGATGTTCCCCATGCTTATGACTGCGGCTGGAACGGTTCTTCCCGCCAAGGTCTTCGTGGTCGGGGCGGGCGTTGCCGGTCTTCAGGCTATAGCTACCGCCAAGAGGCTCGGAGCTGTGGTTCAGGCGTACGATATAAGACCTGCGGCTAAGGAGCAGGTCCTCTCACTCGGTGCCAAGTTCGTTGAGCTTGGACTTGAGAGCGAACAGGCTGAGGACAGGGGAGGCTACGCCAAGGCTATGGACGAGGAGTTCTACAGAAGACAGAGGGAGATGATGAAGGAGGTCGTGGGAGAGAGCGATGTGGTGATAACGACCGCCATGGTGCCGGGAAAGAAGGCTCCCGTCCTGATAACCGAAGACATGGTCAGGGGGATGAGACCAGGCTCCGTTATAGTTGACCTTGCAGCTGAGAGGGGAGGAAACTGCGAGCTGACCGTTCCCGGTGAGGTTGTCCAGAGGTACGGTGTGAGGATAGTGGGTGCTGTGAACCTTCCCTCCGAGGTGCCCCACGATGCCAGCCAGATGTACGCGAGAAACGTTGTGAACTTCCTCAGCCTCATCCTCAAGGACGGAGAGCTGAATATTGACACTGAGGACGAGATAGTCAGAGAGACCCTCCTCTTCAAGGAGGGTGAGCTTGTGAATGAGAGGATAAAGGAATTTATGAGCGGAGGAAGCTGATGGAAGACTTCGTTATGTACTTCACCATCTTTGTGCTTTCCATGTTTGTGGGCTTTGAGGTTATAACAAAGGTCCCTCCCACCCTTCACACTCCCCTCATGTCCGGCTCAAACGCCATATCGGGGATAACGATAGTGGGAGCTTTGATATCTGCGGGTTCCGGGCACTCGTTTCTCACGACAGCCCTCGGATTTGTAGCCCTGGTCTTTGCCACCATAAACGTCGTGGGCGGGTTCCTCGTAACCCACAGGATGCTTGAGATGTTCAGGAGGAAGGACTGATAATGGAGAAGGTTGTAGTTAACTTAGCCTACCTTTTAGCAGCGTCCCTGTTTATCTTCGGGCTTAAAGGTCTCTCCCACCCGAGAACCGCTGTTCGGGGGAACATGCTCGGCGCCCTCGGAATGCTTATAGCGGTCGTTGTAACCCTCCTTGACAAGAGGATAGTGGACTTCTCGGTGATAATAGTTGGTCTCATCCTGGGAGCTGCCATAGGCACCCTCTTAGCCCTCAAGGTTGAGATGACCGCCATGCCTCAGCTCGTCGCCATATTCAACGGTCTTGGGGGCGGTGCCTCTACCCTCGTAGCCGGTTCAGCCCTTTACGAGAGCCCGAGCCTTGATAGGCTATTTCTGTCTGCCTCCGTGGCATCGGGAATAGTTGGTGCGGTCACCTTCTTCGGTAGCATGGTTGCCTTTGGAAAGCTCCAAGGATTGATAAACGAGAGACCCCTCAGGTACCCGGGTGAGCAGGTGGTAAAGGCTCTCTTCGGTCTCGGTGCTCTGGGTCTGGGCGCCTACTTGGTAACCAGCCCTGAGAAGCTGAGCTTATACTGGCTTGTAGTTGCCCTCTCTTCGGTCTTGGGCGTTCTGCTTACCATAGCAATAGGCGGGGCGGACATGCCGGTTGTGATAGCCCTCCTTAACTCATACTCGGGTCTTGCCGCAGCAGCAACGGGATTCGTGCTTCAGAACAACGCCCTGATAATCTCAGGCTCTCTCGTCGGTGCCTCAGGGATAATCTTGACAAACCTTATGTGTAAGGCTATGAACAGGTCACTCCTCAACGTTCTCTTTGGAGGCTTTGGTGAGGTAGCCCAGACTTCTGAAGAGGACATATACGCCGGAAAGGTCAAGGCTACGAGCCCGGAGGAGGTTGCCCTCCTGCTTGAGGGGACGAGGAGGGTGGTGATAGTTCCCGGTTACGGGATGGCGGTTGCTCAGGCTCAGTATGCGGTCAGGGACCTTTACAACCTCTTAGAGTCAAAGGGGGTTGAGGTTGAGTTTGCCATACACCCAGTTGCTGGGAGGATGCCCGGACACATGAACGTCCTCCTCGCGGAGGTTGACATACCCTACGAGAAGATGAAGGAGCTTGAGGAGGTAAATCCGACCTTTGAGCAGACCGATGTGGTCATAGTTATAGGTGCGAACGATGTGGTGAACCCCCTCGCCCAGACCGACCCCAAGAGTCCTATAGCGGGCATGCCCGTCCTTGAGGTCTGGAAAGCGAAGACAGTGGTTGTTATAAAGAGGAGCCTTAGCCCCGGATTTGCGGGGATTCCCAACCCTCTCTTCGCCATGGACAACACCCTTATGCTCTTTGCGGATGCGAAGAAGGCTGTTCAGGAGATAGTGAACGCCCTGAAGGAGGGGTGAAGATACTATATACTTAAAAACCAAAGGAGGTCAGGGTTGACGCCAGAGATGATGCGCGTTCCGGAAGTTCCAGATACACCGAGGGAGTATCCCCTCATGCCTCTGAGGGATATAGTCCTCTTCCCCACGATGGTCCTTCCCCTCTTCGTGGGAAGGCTCTTTTCAATAAAGGCGGTTGAGGAGGCGAGCAAGAGGGATAAGCTCATATTCCTGACCCTACAAAAGGAAAAGGATATAGAGGAGCCTAAGGAAGAGGACATCCACAGGGTAGGCATAATAGCCCACATAATAAGGGTCGTCCCCATAGAGGAGAACAGGATAAAGGTCCTAGTTCAGGGTATAAGGAGGGGAGTCCTCAAGGAGTTCCTGATCAAGGAAGACCACTACGAGGCTGTTGTTGAGCCCGTTGAGGAGAGAGATATAGAGGAAAAGGACCTCACCATTGAGGACAGGGCACTGATCAAGTCCGTCAAGGAGCTCCTTGATAAGGCTATCTCCCTCGGAAAGCAGGTGGTCCCCGACGTGGTGATGATAATAAGGGAGATTGAGGAGCCGGGCAAGCTCGCCGACCTGATAGCCTCAATCCTTGAGATGAAGTCCTCCGAAGCTCAGGAGATACTTGAGACCTTTGACCCGAGGGAGAGGCTCAGGAAGGTCCACCAGTTCCTTCTGAACGAGGTTGGACTCTTGGAGGTAAAGCAGCAGATAAGCACTCAGGCGAGGGAGCAGATAGAGAAGGAGCAGAGGGAGTACTTCCTCCGCCAGCAACTCAGGGCTATACAGGAGGAGCTCGGTGAGGCTGACGAGAGGAGGGCTGAGATAGAGGAGTACAGGAAGAGGCTTGAGGAGCTTCAGCTTGAGGAGTCCATAAAGAAGGAGATTGAGAAGCAGATAAAGAGGCTTGAGAGGCTCCACCCCGACTCCGCCGAGGCTGGTGTCATCAGAACCTGGCTTGACTGGGTCCTTGAGCTTCCCTGGAACAAAGAGACCCAGGACAACTACGACCTTGATAGGGCTAAGGAAATACTTGATAGGGACCACTACGACCTTGAGAAGGTCAAGGACAGGATAATAGAGTACCTTGCGGTCAGGAAGCTTACCGAAGGTGGTGAGTCAACCGCCCAGATACTTGCCTTTGTGGGTCCCCCGGGGGTTGGAAAGACATCTCTCGGAAAGTCTATAGCCCAAGCCCTCGGAAGGAAGTTCGTCAGAATAGCCCTCGGAGGCATAAGGGACGAGGCTGAGATAAGGGGGCACAGGAGGACTTACGTCGGCGCCATGCCGGGGAGGATAATACAGGCTATAAAGCAGGCTGGGACGAAGAACCCACTGATAATGCTGGATGAGATAGACAAGCTCTCCCTCTCTTTCCAGGGAGACCCGGCTGCGGCTCTCTTGGAGGTCCTTGACCCCGAGCAGAACAAGAACTTCACAGACCTGTACATAGGGCTGCCCTTTGACCTCTCCAAGGTGATATTTATCTGCACTGGAAACCGCATGGATACGA
Source organism: Hydrogenivirga sp. (assembly GCF_056450045.1). Lineage (NCBI taxonomy): Bacteria > Pseudomonadati > Aquificota > Aquificia > Aquificales > Aquificaceae > Hydrogenivirga > Hydrogenivirga sp. The sequence continues at coordinate 7,370 of NZ_JBWONM010000064.1, read as the reverse complement.
TCCCAACACCCCTGCTGGACAGGATGGAGCTCATACAGCTATCCGGGTACTCGGAGGAGGAGAAGCTCTTCATAGCCCAGAGGCATCTCATACCAAAGCTCATACCCCTTCACGGACTAAAGCCCGAGGAGGTGATCTTTGAGGACGAGGCTATCCTTGAGATAATACGTGGATATACCCGCGAAGCGGGTGTTAGAAGCTTACAGAGACAGATATCCTCCGTTCTCAGAAAGATAGCCGTCAGGAAGCTTAAGGGTGAAGAGGGACCTTTCACGATAAAGAAGGAGGACATAAGGAAGCTCCTCGGAGTTCCGAGATACAAGCCTGAGAGGGAGAAGGAGCCCCTCGTAGGCATAGCAACAGGGCTCGCCTGGACGGAGGTAGGTGGGGAGATAATGTTCATAGAAGCTACCAAGATGAAGGGCAAGGGTGGACTGCTTCTCACTGGCTCTCTCGGTGACATAATGAAGGAGTCAGCTCAGGCAGCCCTCTCCTACATCAGGTCCAACGCTGAAAGCTACGGTATTGACCCGGACATATTCCCCAACATAGACATACACATCCACGTCCCCGAGGGTGCGGTTCCAAAGGATGGACCTTCCGCGGGGGTTGCCATAGCGACGGCTTTGATGTCCCTTCTCACCGACATACCCGTCAGGATGGACATAGCCATGACGGGAGAGATAACCCTGAGGGGAAGGGTTCTTCCAGTTGGAGGCTTGAAGGAGAAGATCCTCGCCGCAAAGAGGGCAGGCATATACGAGGTGGTTCTTCCCGAAAAGAACAGGGATGAGGTCTTGGAAGACCTGCCTGAGTACGTAAGGGAGCAGATGAAGCTCCACTTCGTCAATCATCTGGATGAGGCTTTCAGGCTGACGCTCACGAGGTACCCTGTCAGTAAGGGTTGATCTCAACCTCAAAGAGGTCTCCCCTGTTCTGGAGGGGAAGGGTCCCGGTCCTTCCGGTTATTACAAACATCCTCCCGCCCTTAGTTCTGACTACGGACTGGATGGCTTCCTCAAACTTCTTTCCCGTGACTTTCCTAAGCTCTGCCTTTCCCCTCTCATCAATGTGGACAACGAAGAGGGCACCCTCGGAAAACTTCGTAACGTCAAGGAACTTGTAAACCGGACTCCTCACGTTGCGCACCGCCCCGAGGTAGTCCCTCTTACCTATCCTCAGGACAGGGTGCCTTACGTTGAAGGTGTACTTATCGTTGTCCTCGTAGGTTCCCGGAAGCTCCGCGGTTGTGTAAGAGCCATCAAAGTTCTCCTCCGAAAGGAGCATCTCTCCCCCCTTGAAGAGCCTCAGATACCCATCCCTGTCGGTGAACAGGAGGAGGTCTCCCATCATGACTGCCGAGTCAAGCCTGAAGCCCGAAGGAAGGTCCATATCTCCCTTCTCAACCACACCTCCAGCTGAGAGCTCAAGCCTCTTCACCTCTCCCCATAGGTCTCTCGCATCAAACTTCTGACCGACGAAGGTCTCCTTCGCTCTGCTCTTATCAAGAACCGCAAGGAAGTAGGGTACTCCTTCCACGGATATAACGGGCGTCCCCCCTACGAGCTTGACTATGTAAGAGGTAGCCTCACCACCGGAGATAATGTTCAGGAGGATTATGTCGCTCTCTCCCTCAAGGGGAGCGCACTGGACCGATACAGGGTATCCCGAGGGCAGGTTCATGGTCGCATACTCAACTATGTCCTTGTCAAGGACCTCGTATATAACGAGCTTGTTGGAGAATAGGACCGTTAAGTAGTCCCTTCCAAAGAAGTTGCAGGCGTCCGCTGAAAGGGGCAGACTTGGGAAAGTTATGACGAAACGAGCGCTGAGCTTAAAGTCTTCGGGAGCCTTCTGGGCTCTGACCTTCCTAACTACCGCAGGTTTGGGCTTCTCAAAGAAGGCGAGAGCCTTTCCCCTGTAAGCGACACCGAAGCCTTCCCTTAGCTCCCTCACAACGTAATCGCAATCCTCCCCTCTCTTCAGCTCTCCTATAAGGGAGCTCACCTTGAAGTAGCCCTCTTCGCTACCGACGTAGCAGACCGATGAGGGGCTGAGCTTGACCCTGTCTCCCTTCTCTATACCCTTGTCCTCAAGTATCCTTGCGAAGGAGAACTTCTCTCTTACCTCCTCCACCTCCACCCTTCCAACCTCCTCGTCAATCTTTCCTATGACCTCACCCGTTACGGGATGGACCACCTCCTTCCCTTCCTTCACGACAGAGAAGACCTCTCCGGTGTATGCCCTCCCCTTTCCAAGGTCTATTATCACCCTGTCTCCAAGCTTCTCAACGACGTATCCGCTTCTGTCAAAGAAATCCTTTAAAGCCTCAAGCCCCGCTCCAAAGGAAAAGAGGGAGAGCAGAAGGAGAAGTATGAAAACCCTTTTCATCCCGCCAGAGCCTCCATGTTCTTTATTATCCTTTCGGTCATCTCCTCGGTTCCTACCTTCTTACAACCTTCGGAGTATATGTCCGGTGTCCTGTAGCCTTCCCTCAGGGTCTTATCAACAGCCTTCTCTACAAGCTCAGCTGCATCGTCCATTCCAAAGGAGTACTTGAGCATCATGGCAGCCGACAGTATCGTTGCTATCGGGTTGGCTATCCCCTTACCCGCTATGTCGGGCGCAGAGCCGTGAACCGGCTCGTACAGGGCGTACCTATCACCTATACTTGCCGAGGGAAGCATTCCGAGGCTTCCCACCACCACTCCCGCCTCATCGGAGAGAATGTCGCCGAATATGTTGCCCGTTACTATGACGTCAAAGGTGCTGGGGCGCCTGACTATCTGCATGGCACAGTTGTCAACGTAGAGATGTTCAAGCTCAATTTCTGGAAAGTCCCTGCTCACCTCTTCAACGACATCCCTCCAGAGACCGCTGACCTCAAGGACGTTTGACTTGTCAACGCTGGTCAACTTCTTCCTCCTCTTTCCTGCTATCTCAAAGGCTTTCCTCACGACCCTCCTTATCTCATCCTCGGTGTACCTCATGGTGTTTATGCCAACCCTCTTACCTCTCTCCTCAAATATGCCCCTCGGCTCACCGTAGTAAACGTCTCCAGTCAGCTCCCTGACTACGAGCATGTCCGTTCCCCTGACTACCTCCGGCTTGAGAGGTGATGCATCTATCAGCGGTTCCCAGACCTTTGCCGGTCTCAGATTGGCGTAAAGGTCAAGCTCTTTCCTTATCTTAAGGAGTCCCTTCTCGGGTCTCTTATCTGTAGGGAGGTTGTCCCACTTGGGACCTCCGACCGCTCCGAGGAGCACAGCGTCAGACTCCTTACATATCTTCAGGGTCTCGTCGGGGAGGGGGGTTCCCTTCTCATCTATAGCGGAACCACCTATGAGACCCTCCATCAGCTCAAAGCTAACGCCAAAGAGGGAGCTAACCTTCTCAAGTACCTTGAGGGTGGCATCAACTATCTCGGGACCTATACCATCTCCCTTGAGAACGGCGATTTTGAAGCTTTTCATGATTAGGATATTATACGGGAAAAGGCACTTAAGCTATAAAGTTAATACCTTTAGGGACTAAATTCCATAATCTCCAAACCCTTGAAGCTATGGTGTCGCGGGTGGAGATTAAAGGCAGGAGGTGAGAGATATGTGCTTTTCAATGGAAGAGTATGAGAGGCTTAAGGCTATAGTTGAGGAGAGGAAGAAGCTAAGGGAAAAGCTCAAAAACGTAAAGCCCTCTGACTTTGAGAACAAGGAGGAGAAGAAAGAGGAGCCCGCTCAGGTGGGCGAGCCTCAGAGGTGAACCTTTTCAAGGGTAAGTCCTTGGGGCGGAGCGGTGTGAGGGCAGTGCCCTCCTCTCAGATACTCGTTTAGCGCTTCCCTGCTGAGCTTCCCCTCCGCCCTTTTTACAGCAGCTCCCACGAGCCTTCTGACCATGTAACGCAGGAAGTGGGACGCTGTGAAGCTGAGCTCTATGAGGGAACCTTCAACCCTAACGCCAGTTTTCAGATGGATCTCCGTATTCTTCTCCCCCTCCAGCTTTGCAAAGCCGGAAAAATCGTGTTTCCCCGAGAAGACGTCCATAGCTTCCCTTACAGCCTCCAGGTTCAAGGGTTTGGGTATGTGCCAGGAGAAAGGGTAGAGGAAGGGGTCTCTCGCCTCCGAGTTCCATATCCTGTAGATGTAAGTCTTTCCTCTAACCGAGTACCTTGCGTTGAAGTCCTCGGGAGCCTTCCTTACCTCGTAAACGCCTATATCCTTTGGAAGCATTGAGTTCAAAGCCCTCAAGAGCCTCCTCTCATCCATATCCTTTGAGGACAGGAAGTTTGCTATGTAGTCCTTAGCGTGGACACCTGCATCGGTTCTGCAACAGCCCACGAGCTTTACCTCTTCTTCAAATAGCCTCTTCAGGGCAAAGGCTAACGTTCCCTGAACTGTAGGCACATCGGGCTGGATCTGCCATCCCGAGAACCTTGTTCCCACGAAGGCGAGCCTCAGCATAAAGTTCGGCATGGTTTAAAATTCTAAGATTATGAGGATAGCTCTGCTCTGTTCGGGAGGGGATGCCCCCGGTATGAACCCTGTCATCAGGTCTGTGGTGAGGACAGCGGAGTCTCTGGGACATGAGGTCGTGGGTGTGAAGAGGGGTTACAGAGGTCTTATAGAGGGGGATTTGAGGGAGCTCAGAAGCAGGGATGTGGGGGGAATCCTTGACAGGGGAGGAACCATACTCCTTAGCAGCAGGGAGGAGAGGTTCAAGGAGCTTGAGCACAGGGAGAGAGCCTATATGAACCTTAAGAGTAACGGAATTGAGGGCGTCATAGTCCTCGGCGGAGAGGGAACCTTCAAGGGAGCGGAGCTGATAGCTGAGGAGAGCGGAATTCCCGTCATTGGGGTGCCCTGCACTATAGACAACGATATAGGTGCCACCGAGTACTGCATAGGCTACGACACAGCTCTCAGAAACGCCGTAAATGCTATAGACAAGATAAGGGACACGGCGAGCTCCCATGAGAGGGTATTCATAGTTGAGGTGATGGGCAGAAACAGAGGCTTCATAGCGGTTGAGGCTGGTCTCGCTACGGGAGCTGAGCTTATCCTCGTTCCCGAGGAGAGCTTCCCTAAGGAGAGGATCCCTGAGGAGATAAAGAGGGCTAAGGAGCTGGGGAAGCTTCACTACATAATCGTCATGGCTGAGGGGTACGGCAGGGCTGAGTCCCTTAGGGAGTATCTCCTTTCAGAAATAGGGGAGAGGTACGGAGAGATAAGGGCTACCGTCTTGGGTCACCTGCAGAGGGGAGGTTCACCAACCCATACCGACAGGATAATGGGGATGAAGTTCGGTGAGGTTGCCACCGAAGCTCTCCTTTCGGGTGAGAGGTCCGGTTTTGTTGCCTATAGGGAGGGGAAGTTTTACATAGAGGACTTTGAAAAGGCGGGAGAGTACAAGGATATTGACCGGGAAGCTCTCAGATTGAGCAGAAGGCTCAGCTCCTGATCAATCCTTTTCCTCTTTCCTCTCGTAGTTGGGCTGGAAGCCTATTATAGCCTCCTTTGAGAAGGTTATCTTCGTGTTGGCATCAACCTTAAGGGTTACAGTTCTGTCGCCTATCTCAACGACGGTTCCCCATATACCGGAGGATGTAACAACCTTGTCCCCCTTCTTAAGGCTCTCAATCAGCCTTCTGTGCCTCTCCCTCTCCTTCTTCTGGGGTCTTATTATCAGGAAGTAGAAGATGGCAAATATACCAACGAGGAAGAGGACCTGGAAGAGAATGGCTCCTGTTGGGCTGTGGGGCGCCTGTCCTTGGGCAAAGGCTGTGTCTATCATATCATTCCTCCTTCCAGTACTCCTCAAAGGCTATCCACGTCTTGGGAACTATTGACTTAAGGTTGTCCCAGCTCTTCATGTATTTTACCCGTTTTTGAGCGGCTCTGTTCAAGGAGCTTCCCAAGAGCTCCATAGCCTCCTCCTCAAACTCCTCAGGGGACTCCTCAAGGATGGATCGGGCAGCCATTGAGCCTGTGAGAACGGCGTTGGCAATACCTCCCCCGGTTATCGGATGGCAAAAGCCTCCCGCATCTCCAACCAGAAGTACATCACCGCGGAGCGGTCCTTTCACACCCTCAGCCGGTATCCAGCCTCCTGTCCTTGAGAGTATCTTCTCGCCGACTATACCCTCCGAGAGGACCTCCCTGAAGAACCTCCTCAGGCTTTCCATGACGTTTATCGGGTAGCTCGGGTCTATGCCGACCCCCACGTTCGCCACGCTCCCCTTTGGGAATATCCAGCCGTAGCCTCCGGGTATGTAGTCTCTGAAGTAGATGAGGAGGTCTCCGACTGGAACCCTCAGGGGTACTGTGAACTGGGCTGTGGTCAGAAAGCTCTCCGTGTGGGGTCCGGTCAGCTTCGCCACCTTTGACCTCGGACCGTCCGCTCCTATCACCCACCGGACTTGAACGGGGTACCTCTCCCTGCTGTCTATGTGCTCAAGCCAAGCCTTCCCGTCCTCAAAACCGAGGAAGCGGGTCCTCAGCCTGAGCTGAGCACCTTCGGAGAGGGCAAGCTCTGTTATGCGCTTGTCAAATCTATTCCTGTGGAGGACGTATCCTTCAGAGTACATGCTGACTATCTCACCCCAGGGGGTGAAGTGAACCATCTCTCCGACTTCTTGGGCTACAACCTCTTTGGGGAAGAACTCCGGAAAGCTGTGTTTGAGCTGTATGGGAACGAACTCCGCACACTGGACGGGCACACCGGGTGCTCTCTTTATATCAACGAGGAGAACCTTTGCGCCTTCCTTAGCTAAGGTGTATGCGGCTGTCGCGCCGGCAGGTCCAGAGCCAACTACAAGTACGTCCCACTTCATTCACTCTTAGGGTTCAGCTGGTTCTTTATCAGCTTCCCCATCTTAAAGGTAGGAACGGAGCGGTCCCGGACGAATATCTCAACCCCCGTCCGGGGGTCCTTCATGAACCTTGAGGGCTTCCTCTTCACCTTGAAGGTCCCGAGTCCCCTTATCTCAACCTTCTCCCCCCTTGTGAGAGCTTCAGCCATAGCCTGGAAGACATGGTCAACTATGAGCCTCGCCTTCCTCTGAGAGATCCCCTTCCTCTTGGCTATCTCCCTGGTTATATCTGATTTTTTCATTCGCTCTCCTCCTCAATATAGATGGTCCTAACTTTGCTCTTTTCACCCTTTGCCTGTAGGGTCTGGTTCTTCTTATCATACACTATCTCCTCAGCCTCAAGGACGTTTTTCTCCTCCTCAACCCGGGCTCTCCCCCTGAGCACTATTATGTCCGTTCTGAAGTCGTACTCTGCGTAGTCTGAAAAAGCCTTCCTTCCGGGCTCCGAGTACCTGACCTTGCCCTTAGCCACCATCTTAACCGGCTTTCCCTTATCATCAAGGAA
>NZ_JBWONM010000063.1:0-3054 GCF_056450045.1 Hydrogenivirga sp. | reverse complement strand
CCCTGTGCTTCTTTATAAACTCCCTCATAGACTCCCTGACCCCACCAGCTCCGATCTCCTCAGGGGGTATGTCAATCCTGAGCCTCTGGGCGCTCGCATCAAAGTCCTTCTCTGGATTGGTGAGCTTCAGGTTCAGTATCTCTTCAGGGACCTGATAGTACTCCTCCCTCAGTATGCTCTGGGCATACTCCCTCGCGGTGCTGGAGAGGTTGAACTCCTCAAGGTTTATCTGGGGCTTGAGCTCAAAGAGTCCCTTGAGAAAGACCTTTTCGGTGAAGCTGAGGACCTTTGACCTCTCCTCCTGAGGCTCTCCTCCCCTGTACATGCGGGCTGTCAGAGCGTCAAGGGGTATCCTTGTGAGCCTGCTGAGCTCTGAAAGGAGGGCGTAAGCCCTTATCTCATCCTTTAGGAAGGAGGCGAAGTATATGAAATCCTTCAGGCTTCTCTCCCTGTCCTCTCCCAACTCAATCCTTCTCTTCAGAAGGGAAAAGAGGTCCTCCGCGTTCTCTATGAGCTCCTTCAATGCCCTCCTTCCCTCGGAGAGGACGAAGTCGTGGGGGTCCTTCCCCTCCGGCAGGAACAGGGGATACACCTCAATTCCCTCCTTGAGGAGGTGGGGGGCTGCGAGCCTCATAGCCTTCCTTCCAGCCTCATCACCATCAAAGAGAAGGTATGCCCTCTCCACGGTTTTGGAGAGAAGGCGGGCATGCTCCCTTCCAAAGGATGTTCCGAGGGTGGCCACCGCGTTCCTGAAGCCCTCCTGATGGAGGGCTATGACGTCAAAGTATCCCTCAACTATTATGGCGCTCCGTAGCTCCCTCAGATACTCCCTTCCTTCATAGAAGCCAAAGAGGAGCTCTCTCTTCTTGAAGAGCTCACTCTCGGGAGAGTTCACGTACTTGGGTCCCTCTCCCTTAAGGAGCCTGCCTCCGAAGCCCACGACCCTACCCGAGGGGTCCCTTATGGGTATGACGAGCCTGTTTCTGAAGAGGTCCCTGTATCTGCCCTCCTCAACCTTCACTATGTTTCCCGTTCTCTCGTAGAGCTCAAGGGCATCAAGATCCCTCAGGAGTTTATAGAGCTCACCGCTTGGAGGGGAGAAGCCGAGCCCGAACCTCTCTCCAGCCCTTCCCTCAATCCCCCTTCCCTTTAGGTACTCAAGGGCTTCCCTGTTTTCCTTGAGCTTCCCATGATAGAAATCCGCCACAGCTTCAAGAACTCTGTGGATCTTCTTATTCTCTTCCGATGCCTCTTTGAGGTTGAGCCTTATGCCGTACTTCTTAGCCAGCAGGCGGGCTGCTTCGGTGTAGCTCACGTTCTCACGGAGGGATACGAACTTTATGGCATCGCCCCCTACCCCACAGCCAAAGCACTTGAATATCTGTCTGGAGGGGGAGACGTAGAAGGAAGGCGTCTTATCGGGATGGAAAGGGCATCTCGCCTTGAAGTTGTTCCCAGCCCTCTCAAGGTTAAGGTAGTCGGAGATGACATCTACAATGTCAAGCTCTTTTCTAAGCTCGTCTATATCTGAGGGCATTACCTCTTGAGAATTTAAACTCTATCTTGAGACTGTCAAGATCAATTATGTTATGATATACGTTTGAGAATTTTTCTGTAGCCTTCAAGCAGGTCTCCCAGATCAAACCTGAACCTGTCCTTGTCAAGCTTCTCTCCCGTCTTCGCGTCCCATAGCCTCATGCTGTCGGGGGATATCTCGTCCACTATCCCTATACTCCCGTCAGGGAGTTTTCCAAACTCAAGCTTGAAGTCAACGAGCTTTATCCCGTGCCGGGAAAAGAAGTCCCCGAGGATTGAGTTCACCCTTAGGGCGGTCTCCTTCATCTTGGGAAGCTCCTCCACCGGGGCAAGTCCCATCAGGTGTATATGCTCCTCACACACGAGCGGGTCATGGAGCTCGTCGTTCTTGTAAAAGAGCTCAACGAGAGGCTTCTTGAACGCCTCACCTTCTTTAAAACCCAGCCTCTTGACTATGCTCCCGGCGGCTACGTTCCTAACGACAACCTCAACGGGGAACCTCTCAGCCTTCCAGACAAGCATCTCGTTGTCCGACAGCTTCTCAATGAAGTGGGTCTTTATTCCCCTTTTGTGGAGTATCTCAAATATGAGGCTTGATATCGTGTTGTTCAGGGACCCTTTTCCTTTGAGCTGTGCCTTCTTCACACCATCAAAGGCTGTTGCTGTGTCCTTGAAGTGGAGTATAAGCTTGTCGGGGTCATCGGTGAGATAAACTATCTTTGCCTTCCCCTCGTAGAGGATATCTCTCTTTTCCGGCATTCTAAAATTATAGTCCATGCGGACTGTCCTTTTTCTCCTCCTGCTCCTGCTCTTCTCGGCAGCTGGACTGCTCTTCCCCGCTCTCTTCTCCCAGCTCAAGGGACTCATAGTCCCCCTCCTCGTGCTGATAATGCTGAGCATGGGGATAACGCTGACGCCCGAGGACTTTGGACGTATCTTCAGAAGACCTCTGATAATCTTCTACGGAGCCTTCCTCCAGTTCAGCGTGATGCCCCTCCTTGGCTACGGTGTCGCGAAGTTCTTGGGTATGGATAGGGAGCTGACGGTTGGTTTTGTCCTTGTGGGCTCCGCTCCGGGAGGGACAGCCTCCAACCTCATAACCTTTATCTCCGGGGGTAGCCTCCCCTACTCAGTCTCTATGACCTCCCTCTCAACCTTGCTATCACCCCTCCTTACACCTTTCTGGACATGGCTCCTCGCCGGAAAGTTCGTTCCCGTTCCCTTCTTTGGCATGGCTCTGACAACCCTCAAGATAGTTATCCTGCCCGTGGTAGGAGGCATGCTCCTGAGGTCTCTGCTGAGGGAGAGGGTTGAGAGGCTTGAGCCATTTCTCCCTTACCTCTCAATAACGGCGATATCCTTCATAATTGCGGTGATATTCGCCCTCAACAGGGACAGACTTGGGGAGGTCTCTCTCCTTACCCTCGGGGGCGTTCTTCTTCACAACATGTCGGGCTTCCTGCTGGGTTATGCCTTTGGGAGGTTCGCCGGGCTTGACAGAAAGCTTTCCAAGACCCT
>NZ_JBWONM010000062.1:0-9015 GCF_056450045.1 Hydrogenivirga sp. | reverse complement strand
CTTTTCTGAAGAGCTCTCTGTACTTGGGGATAGCCTTCAGCCTTTCCTCCAGCAGGTCGTAGTTCATGTTCATCTCAAAGGGAGAGGCTATCGGCTTTGATGCCTGCTCCTCAAGGGTTTTCACCCTACCGTCCCAGAACATCAGGGTGTTGTAGGCTACGTTGAGCACCGTAGGGGAGTGCCTGAAGTGCTTGTTCTCCGGGTATGCAGGTGACATCACCCTCTTCTTAGCCCACCCGTGGTTTGGGTCGTGGCATGTAGCACAGGAGACGCTCCCGTCGCCCGAAAGCCTCGGGTCAAAGTACAGAAGCTTTCCCAGCTCAACCTTTACGGGTGTTGTGGGGTTGTCCTTCGGTTCCGGAGGTTTGTCGGGAAGCGGGGCTATCCCCGGCTTCTTTGCGGAGTCCGCAGCTCCCGAAAGGGCAAGGAGAGCTGTTACCGCACCAAGAATTGCCTTCTTCATATTCCCCTCCTTATCTGAGCTTAAAGGTTACGTTTGTAACCTTTCCCTCCTCAACCTTGACCTTCATCCTCTTCTCACCGAAGCCTTCGTGCCAGAGTATCAGCGTGTGTTCACCGGCAGGCACACCTTCAATTACGAACTCTCCTCTCTCGTTGCTTACAGCGTGGTAGGGGCTGTCCGCCACTACGACCCACGCCTTCATCCAGCCGTGAATGTTGCAGGTGACCTCAACCACCCCGGGCTTTTCCAGCTTCACCCTGTCAACCATCCCCTTCTTGGGCTGGGACAGCTGGAAGATGGTCTCAAAATCCTGAACACCGTTAGCCTCGTGCTTCACGTTGTCCCTGTTCACTATCTCAAGGGTTGAGCCTGCTCCCATAGAGAGGACCCTCGGGTGGAACTCGCACTTCTCCTGGACGAGGATCTTCTTCTCCTTTGCCGGCTTTCCTGCACCCTTCACGAACACAACGGCGTTCTTAACGCCTCCGTCCTTGGACAGAACGTAAACCTTGTCTATCTTGTAACCCCGCCCGCAGACCTCCTTGTCCTTTGTTATGAGCTTTCTCCTGTTTTTGAGCTTCCTCTTTCCAACGTAAACCACCTTTCCCCTTAAGGTTCCTGTGCCTCCAGCCTTTGCAAAGGCTACCCCCGATGGCTCAAAGTACTTGACGTACCTGACCTTGTAGTGGCTTTCCTGGGAAAGCACAGCTCCAGATACAAGCAGTGATAGAGCGACTCCCGCTGAGAAACCCTTTATCATTCCGCACCCTCCTCCTTTCCTTGTGTGTAAACTCACTTTATATAGTAATAGTTCGCAATAAAAATAAATTATAGCAGAGATAAGTTTTCTTTATTAATTACTAATTGATACTACTTCTCAATAAGCTCTGTACCTCTATCTGATAAAATAACAAGGCTATGCGCATTCCCTACTCATGGCTTGAGGAGTTTCTGGACTTGGAGGGCATATCTCCGGAGGAGGCAGCGGACAGGCTCTCCCTGAGGAGCGTTGAGGCTACCGTTGATACCTTTGGTATAGAGCTTGACGGCGCCGTTTTCGGGAAGGTCCTTGAGAGAAGGAAGCACCCCAAGAGAAAGGACCTCTTGGTCCTTAAGGTTCAGGTGGCAGACTCTCTCAGCCTTACGGTTGTGACTGCCGACCTCAGCCTTGAGGAGGGTGTTGGCGTCATAGTTGCCCTCCCGAACTCCAAGGTGGGCGACAGGTGTATTACCAAGAGGGACTTTGAGGGGGTTATCTCAGAAGGTATGCTCCTCTCAGCCCAGGAGCTCGGTGTTGAGGATGGACAGGAGGGTGTTCTGACCCTTTGGGATGACATAAAGCCGGGAACGGACGCCTCTGAACTCCTTGGCTTTGGAGAGAAGCTCCTTGAGCTTGATATAACCCCAAACAGGGGAGACGTCCTCAGCGTCAGAGGTCTTGCGAGGGAGCTTTCAGCCCTCTTTGGGCTCAGTAAAAGAGAGCCTTCTATAAAGAGCTACGGGGAGTTTGGAGCGCTCCAGATATCGGTTGAGGACGAGGACTGCCACAGGTACAGAGGGGTCGTTCTGAGGGGTGTATCTGTGGGTCCCTCTCCCCTCTGGATGAGGAGGAGGCTCTGGCAGGCTGGCTTTAAGTCTATAAACAACGTGGTGGATATAACCAACTACGTTCTCCTTCAGGAGGGACAGCCCCTCCACGCCTTTGACCTTGACAGACTTGAGGGAAGTGTGCACGTCAGGAGCGCCAGGAAGGGAGAGAGGATAAAGACCCTTGACGGGGAGGAGAGGGAGCTGAGCTCCGAAGTCCTCATCATAGCTGATGAGATAAAACCCATAGCGGTTGCGGGCATAATAGGTGGGCTTGAGAGCGGGGTTACCTCAGCTACAAGGAATGTCCTCCTTGAGTCCGCCTACTTCTCACCCTCAAGGGTAAGGAGGGGCTCAAAGCTCCTTGGAGTTCAGACCGAGAGCAGTTACCGGTTTGAGAGGAACGTTGATATAGAGAGGGTGGATAGGGCTCAGGACCTTGCGGTGGAGCTCATCCTCAGCGTTGCGGGAGGTGAGGTTGAGGCTGTTAGGGACCTTTACCTCAAGAGGTACGAGCCAAAGAAGGTGTTCCTCTCAATGGGGAAGTTCATGAGGTATGCAGGGGAGAGCTACAAGAACGATGAGGCGAGCAGGATACTGAGCTCCTTGGAGATACCCCACGAGATAAAGAGGTGTGGCATAGAGGCTCTTATACCCTCCCACAGGAGCTTTGATCTCAACAGGGATGTGGACCTTATTGAGGAGATAATGAGGGTGAAGGGGTACGATCACTACACCTCAGAGGTCCTTAAGCTACCCTCCCTTGGAAAGCTGTGGAGGGATGAGCTCCTTGAACTCAAGAAGTACCTCAGGGATAAGGGACTCAGCGAGGTTGTGAACATATCCTACGAAGATCTCCAGCTTTACGAGCTCCTCTCCCTTGAAAGGCCCCCTGTGGAGATACTCAACCCCCTCGTTCCCTCCCAGAAATACATGAGGAGCTCCCTCCTTCCATCTTTGCTCAGAACGGCAAAGTTCAACGAGAGTCACTACAACTATGACCTGGCGATCTATGAGCTGGGAAGGGTCTTCTTGGAGTCGGGGGAGGAGGACAGGCTTGGACTTCTGGTCAAGGGAGCCATCAGGGAGTTCCCTTCCCAGAGGTGGGATCACTACATGCTCTCCCAGATAGTTCAGGGTATATTCGGGATTTACGGATCGGAGCCACAGATATGCTTCTCTCAGCTTCCCTTTCTACACCCTTACGTTCAGGCAGAGCTCCTATTGGAGGGAGAGAAGGTAGGCTTCATGGGGAAGCTTCACCCTGAGATAGCCTCAGAGCTGGAGCTCAGAAAAGACGTTTACCTGTGCGAGCTGAGGCTTGCTCCGTTGCTGAAGAGGAGGCTTAGCCACTACGAGGCTGTGTCAAGATTTCCGCCTGTTATCAGAGACTTAGCTCTTGTTGTGGACAAAAGCCTTTCGGTGAGTAAATTATTAAATGAGATTAAATCTCACCTAAATGGTAAGGTGGAAGATGTTATGGTGTTTGACCTTTATGCAGGCGACAAGGTAGGGGAAGGCAAGAAGAGTGTTGGTGTGAGAGTCGTTCTCAGAAGTTTAAGCGGCAGCCTTTCCAGCGAGGAGGTTAATGAGTTGATTGAAGGACTGGTCAGGAGGTTGAAAAGTAAGCTGGGAGCGCAGATAAGATAGAAACCTCCTGCCCTGTGCGTGGCCCGGGGATAATCAATGGGGCCTACATGTGGGCTTAAAGGGAACCCGCCTTCGGGGATGTCCTTCAGGGCTCTCCGAGAGGGTACCCACCTGGTTGGCGGAGGCCCACGAGATCTCTTGAGGTCACGGCAGGGCGGGTTATAACACCTCTTGCCTTCCCCTCCTGGAGACAGGAGGTGGAAGAGATTGGTAGTAACCAAGGATGAGATAAGGAAGGAGCTCCTGAGCAGGAGACAGAGCCTGTCCTCAGTACTCAAGGATGAGCTTGATAGCTTCCTGAGGGAGAAGCTCCTCTCCCTGCCCGAGCTGGTCAGAGCAAGGAAGGTTTTACTCTTCTGCCCTATTAAGGGTGAGCCTGATCTCAGCCAGCTCTTTGAGGACATCCTGTCTCAGGGTAAGGGATTGGTCCTCCCAAGGGTCAGGGGTAAGGAACTTGAGCTGATTGAGGTTTACAACCCAACCTGCCTATCGGCAGGTACTTTTAACATACCTGAACCCACCGACGGTAAGAAGATATATCCAGAGGAGCTTGATGTAGCTGTTGTGCCGGGCATAGCCTTTGACAGGGAGGGCTACAGGATAGGCTTTGGAAAAGGTTACTACGACAGGCTCCTGGAAAGAGTGAGCTGTCCGGTGGTGGGCGTGGCTTACTCCTTTCAGGTGCTTCCCAAGGTCCCCCGAGACCCTTGGGATAAGCCCGTGGACATTCTTATTACAGAAAAGGAGGTTATGAGATGGAACCGATAACGCTGATAGCTATAGCGGTAGGAGTATTGATCGGAAGTTTAGTTGTCTTTCTTCTCCTGAGGGGAAAGAAACAGCAGCCTCAGCTCCCGCCCCAGCCCGCTGTTGATACCGAGAGGGAGATAAAGAGGGCTGAGGAAGAAGCTATAAGGCTTGTAAAGGAGGCTCAGGATAGAGCCTCTGAGCTCCTGAAGGAGGCGGACCAGAAAGCACGCCAGATAATAGAGGAAGCCCGTAGGGAGGCTGAGAGGATAAGGAAGGAGGCGGAGGAAAAGAGAAGGGAGCTCAAAGAGCTTGAGGAGAACCTCCATTCCAAGGAAAGGCAGTTAGAGAGGAAGTGGGAGACGATAGAGAGAAGGGAAGAGGAAATATACAGGAGAGAGAAGGAGGCAAGGGAGTTTGAGAGACAGCTTGAGGCGAGGAGGAAGGAGATACTCTCCCTTGAAGAGGAGCTTGCCAAGGAGCAGGAGGAGATAAGGAAGATGAAGGAGCAGGAGCTCCTTGAGCTCCAGAGGATAGCCTCCCTTACAGTGGAAGAGGCTAAGGAGGAGCTTCTCAAGAGGGTTGAAGAGGAGAGCAGGCTTGAAGCGGTAAGGCTCATGAAGAGGATAGAGGAGGAGGCTAAGGAGAAGGCAGAGCTTGAAGCCAAGAGGATAGTCACAACCGCCGTTCAGAGGATATCTCCCCAGATAGCTATAAACTACACCACAACATCCGTAGAGCTCCCCAGCAACGAGTTTAAGGGAAGGATAATAGGCAGAGAGGGAAGGAACATAAGGACCTTTGAGCTCCTGACGGGGGTTGACCTGATAATAGACGACACGCCCGATGTGGTTACCATATCCTCCTTTGACCCCCTCAGAAGGGAGATAGCCAAGGAAGCTCTTGAGAGGCTTATAGAGGACGGAAGGATTCACCCCGCAAGGATAGAGGAGGTTGTGGACGAGGTAAAGAAGGAGATGGACGAGAAGATAAGGAAGATGGGTGAGGAAACAGCCTTTGAGCTTGGTCTCCACGACATAAACCCGGGACTCTACTACTACATAGGAAAGCTTTACTTCAGAACGAGCTACTCCCAGAACGTCCTCCTCCACTCAAAGGAGGTAGCCTACCTCTCAGGTCTTATGGCTGAGGAGCTTGGACTTGACGCCAAGCTTGCCAAGAGGGCAGGACTTCTCCACGACATCGGTAAGGCTGTATCCCACGAACTTGGAGGCTCCCACACAGACATAGGGGTTGAGCTCTGCAAGAAGTACGGAGAACCAGATGCGGTCATAAATGCCATAAAGGCTCACCACGAGGAAGAGCCTGTAAGGTATCCTGAGGTCGCCCTCGTATGTGCGGCGGACGCCCTCTCCGCGGCGAGACCCGGGGCGAGGAGAGAGACCCTTGAGGCATACCTCAAGAGGCTTGAGAAGCTGGAGGAGATAGTCAAGTCCTTCAAGGGAGTTGCCAACGCTTATGCGGTTCAGGCTGGAAGGGAAGTGAGGGTAATAGTAAACCCCGAGGAGATATCCGATGAGGAGGCTTACATGCTCTCAAGGGATATAGCTAAGAAGATAGAGGAGGAGATGGACTATCCGGGACAGATAAAGGTGGTTGTCATAAGAGAGCTCAGGCATGTAGAATATGCTAAATAAGTAACTACGCGGGTGTGGCGGAACTGGCAGACGCGCCGGACTCAGGATCCGGTGCCCGCAAGGGCGTGAGGGTTCGACTCCCTCCACCCGCACCATAAAGAGAATGAGATTTCTGATAATTGGTGACATAATAGGGAAGCCCGGCAGGAAGGCTGTTGCAGACTACCTCAGGAGAGAGGGGGACAACTACGATGTTGTGATAGCCAACGTTGAAAACTCCGCCGGTGGCTTTGGCATAACGAGAAAGGTCTATGAAGAACTCAGGTCCTATGGGATTGATGTCTTTACCTCAGGAAACCACATCTGGGATAAGAAGGAGGTCTATGAGTTCATGGACCATGCCCCCGAGCTCCTCCGTCCCGCAAACTACCCTGAAGGGGTTCCCGGCAGGGGCTTTGGCATTTACGAGAAAGGGGGTGTCAGGTTCGCGGTGATAAACCTGATGGGGAGGATATTCCTTGACCCGAACTTAGACAACCCCTTCAGGGTCTTTGATGCCATCTACGAGAAGGTCTCCAAGGAGACTCCTATAGTGATAGTTGACTTTCACGCCGAGACGACCTCAGAGAAGTGGGCTTTCGGCATCTATACCGATGGCAGGTCCTCCCTTGTTTACGGAACCCACACCCACGTGCCGACGGCGGACGAGTGCATCCTCAAGAAGGGAACCGCTTACGTGAGCGATGTTGGTATGACCGGAGCCTGGTACTCGGTTATAGGTATGAGCTACAGAGAGCCTGTGGAGAGGTTCCTCTACGGACTTCCGAGGAGGTTCAGGGTGGAGGAGAAGGAGGACGTTGTCTTTAATGCTGTTGCTGTTGATATAGATGAGAAGAGCGGTAGAGCGCTCTCAATAGAGAGGGTAAGGGAGCTGATAAGGTGATAGCCTTCCTGCTCCTCTTCCTGGTCGGTATATCCTTCTCACAGTACCCTGCTGAGTACAGCCTCTTGAAGAAGTTCAGGGACAAAAGGGACCTGAGCGTAGGACTCTTCCTTCTTGAGAACTACCCGGAGGCTGTCTTTGAAGATGAGCTCAGAGTTGAGGTTGCACAGCTCCTGCTTGAAAGGGGAGAGCCTAAAAGGGCGAGGACAATCCTTCAGGAGGTTGAGCTTGACAATGTCAGGGACGATTACGGGGAGAAGGTCGCCAAGCTGTGGAGAGAGCTCGGTCTTGAGCCAAAGAAACTGCTTCTGAGGTTTCCCGAGCACGCCGTTGACCTTCACGGGAAGGTGGTCCTGAGCGATGAGGAGAGAAAGAGGGTCCTTGATAGGCTCTTAAGAGAGGGTAAGTATGAAGAGGTTCTGAAGTTCTCCAAAGACTGCCTCTACAGGGGGATAGCCCTGTTCAGGCTAAAGAGGTACGGGGAGAGCTCTCAGGTTCTCAGGAAGTGTGAGGGCTCAAGGGCTGGGATTTACGCCCTTCTGTCTTATCTCAGGCTCGGCGATTACAAAGAGACGGAGGAGTTCCTCAGAAGTAGGAAGGACCCTACCCTGTACCTCAGGTACGCAAAGCACCTCTTGGGAAAGGGAGAGCCCCTCAGGGCGCGCAGGTTCCTGCTCCTCTCTGGAGGTGGTTTTGAGCCCCTGTTTTACATGGGCTTGATAGACTTCATGAGGAATAGGTACATGCTCGCCTACGAGGAGTTCTCTGAAGCTCAGAGGTACGCAAGGGGGAACATTGAGAGGGCTCAGGCAAGCTTCTGGAAGTTCAAGACCCTTTACGAGCTCGGAGCTCGGGACTTAGCCCGGCACTATCTTATGGAGGCTTCGGAGCTTGCTGGCTTTTACTCCGCCGTGGCGAGGAGGCTCCTTGGCAAGAGGGTTTACGAACCCGTAAACTACACCCCGCCCGAAGGGGAAGCAACCCTTGGAAGGAGGCTATTTGGTATATACAGGCTTGGCTTTCTACACTACATGAGGCTTGAAGCCTTCCAGAGGGCTCAGGGGCTTACCCCCGAGGACCTCTTCTTCCTGCTCAGCTTTGACCCCTATACCGCCATAAAGGTTGCTGCAAGAACCTACGGAGCTAACTCAGAGATTTACAGAGCCTTAGCCTTCCCCACCCCCTTTTCGGTTGTCGTAAGGAGAGCCTCCGAGAGGTTCGGGGTTGAGCCGGCTCTGATATACGCAGTCATGAGGCAGGAGAGCCTCTTTGACCCCTATGCTCTCTCAAGGTCAAAAGCTAAGGGACTCATGCAGCTCCTTGACAGAACCGCCGAGTGGAAGGCTGACAGAATAGGCTACAACTACGATGACATCTTTGATATTGAGACAAACATCTTCTTGGGAACAGCCTACCTCAGGTTTCTTCTTGACTTCTGGAAGGGAGACCTCTTGAGGGCTGTAGCATCCTACAACGCCGGTCAGGGAGCGGTAAAGCGCTGGAAGGATTATGAAGACGACTTCCTATTTATAGAGACAATACCCTACGAGGAGACGAGGAAGTACGTCAAGAGGGTTCTCTGGTTTTACTACATCTACAGGGAGAAGCTTTCAGAGTCTTCCAAGTAATCCACGGGTTTGCGTCCAGCAAACCCGTCCTTTAGCTCGTGCCAGAACATTATCGTTTCCTCATCTTCCTTCCAGCAGAGCCATATGTACCTGCCCTGGTGGTAGGAGAGGAAGTCAACGAGGATGGGGTCAACCCCCTTTATGACTCCACCGAGTTCCTCAATCCTGAGGAAGCCTTGCTTTATCAGGCTCTCAAGCTCCTTAACCTTTGTCTGGTAGTACATCTTCTCAAGGTCGTCCTGCTCGTCTTCAAGGCGGGAGTAAATCTCGTAGAGCTCTTCCTTCTTGAGGTTTATGTCCTCAACGATGGGCTTTATCTTTATCAGCAAGCTCCTTGCCTCTTCAAGGGTAAAAACCTTCATGTCTTTTAATATGCTGTGCTCCTCTCCCTTGTCAATC
>NZ_JBWONM010000061.1:0-3777 GCF_056450045.1 Hydrogenivirga sp. | reverse complement strand
CTTTCCTGACGGTTCTCTCTTTACCGTGACAGTCCTTGCTCTTGACCAGTCTATATCTCTGTGGAGTCTGATTTTGAGTTTCCCGAGCTTCGGAAGGTGCAGGTATGCAAACCTACTGTTCTTCTTCTCAAGCTTGATAACCTCCACAAGCCTTCCTTTCTGTTTCATCCACACTTGAGGGAAGGTGAAGGAGCTGTATTTGGAGAGCTTCTTTTTCTTGGGATATTCTGCTTCCCCTTTGAAGAACTTCTGGAAAGCATTATCAACCCTTCTTAAACAGTCCTGAAGGACTTGAGAGTGAACGAGTTTGAGGGATGGGTCTTTTTCCTTGAGTTTGGGAAGGGAGTTTTGCTGGTCTGAGTATGTGATGCTTTTCCTTTCCTCTTTCCATGCTCTCTTTCTTTCCTCAAGGGCATGGTTATAAAGGCTTTGCAGTATAAAGAGCCAGCTTTCCATTCTGTATTCCAGCAGAGCTGAAGGGTAGGCTCTGAACTTGTAGGTCAGTAAGAATTTAGTCTCTTCCTTGACTCTGGACATAGCGTTTGATATTATACCCATTTAGAACCAACTACTTGTCAACGCCTTTACGGGCGACGGCTGCACACTCTCCCTTACGGTAGGGGACTTAGGACGTAAATTTAGTTAAAACCTGAGCAGGAGGTATAGGATGCTTCCCAGAGAGTTGATAGATCTGATGAGAGACCTCGGGGTCTTTCCCGTTGTCATAGGGACCGTTGATGGTGAAGGAAACCAGCACATGACCTTCATAACATGGATATACCCCTTGGACGAGAGGACGCTTCGTTTTGCGGTCAGTTCAAAGGCGAAGACCGCGGAGAACATCCGCCAGACGGGGAAGGTGGCAGTCCAGATGTTCGCTCCCGACAAGTCCCTGACCTGCTACGGCACAGCCCGGGAGGTTTTAGAAAAGATTGAGGGCGTTCCCTTTGACGTCTCAGCCTTTGAGATGGAGATAGACACGGTGGAGAACTCCCTCTTCCCCGGCTCCACCATCACCGGTGTCATACCCTTTGCACATACTGGAAAGGTTCTGAAGATGGTTGAGCTTGATGAGAAGGTCATGTCTGCCTTAAGAAACAGGAGTTGATTACTCTAAGAGTTTTAATCCCCGGTGGAAGGGTAAAGAGCTTCAGGGCTGAGTGGGACAGGGAGCAGGTCCCCGTTGGCTGGCGTGTTCTCATCCCATCAAAGTCCGGCACAGCGACCGGCGTTGTTGTTGGAGTCGGAAAGGAGGAAGCACGAGAGGAGATCCTGTCCTTCCCCGATCCCAAGCCTATCCTTGATACAGATTCTCTCTCCCTTATTGATGAGCTCTCTTCGGACTACCTGCTCAGCAGGGGATACCTCCTCCAGAGGCTTCTCCCCTCCGCCTTCTTCTGGAGGGAGGAGGAGGTTCTTAAGGTCTCAAGGACAAACCTGAAGGGGCTTGACCCTAAGAGCCTTGAGGTCGTTGAGTACGTGAAGAAGAGAAGGGGTGTAAAGCCAGAAAACCTCAAGAAGAGGTTCAACCCCCAGCTGATAAATCTTCTCCTCAAAAGGGGAATACTCAGATTAGAGAAGGTCTGGAACGCACCCTCCCTTGAGGAGAGATTTTACAGCCTCGCCCTGCCTCTGAGAGATGCCCTTAAAAGGGTGAGGTCTGAGGAAAAGAGAAGGCTCCTAGTGTTTCTGAGCGGTAGAGAAGGTGTGAGCGAGGAGGAGCTCAGGAGCTGGGGCTTTAGCAGATCCCTCCTAAGGGAGCTCCTAAGGAGGGGCATCCTGAGGGAAGAGAGCAGGTCTCCAGAGGAACTTCGGAGGGAGGTTGAGACTCCGAGGGCTGTTGTAAAAAGGATATCCGCTGACAGGAGGCTCCTGTGGTCAAGCTTTGGAGAGGCTCTCGGGGAAGTTGAGGAGCTGTGCCTTGACCACATCTCAAGGGGTATGTCTGTCCTCATCCTGTTCCCCGACACGGGCCAGATGTACAGAGCCCTTGAGAGACTCAGAGGGATTTTAAGGGACAAACTCTTGGAGATTCATTCAGGTGTTCCCCCCAAGAGGCTCTTTGAGTCCTGGTTTTCAGCTACGGAAGGGGGGAGGGTTGTTGTGGGCACCTTCCTCGCATCCCTGTGCCCCGTTGAGAGGCTCGGAACTTTGATACTCTTTGATGAGAGCTCTCCCGGGGTGAAGCTGAGGCACGCCGGTGGCGTTGACCTGAGGAGGATAGCCTACACCCTCTCAAAGAAGAGGGGTTCCAAGCTCCTCTTCACCACGCCCTCTCCCTCCTTGAGCTCTTACCTCCTTTTCAAGGAGGGTAGGTTCTCCCTTGAGAGGAAGTTCTCTCTCCCAAAGGTTGAGCTCCTTAAAAGGGAAGCGGGGGAGGTATTAACAGAGAGCGTCCTAAGGGTGCTTGAGAAGGAGGAGGAAAAGAGGGTGCTTCTCATAGTTCCTAAGCATGGCTACAGCTACCTCTACTGCCCGAGGTGCGAGGCTCTGGTAGAGTGTCCTAAATGTGGGACCTTCCTGACCTACTCCCTCAAGAGGAGGCTTATCTACTGCACGAACTGCTCTTACAGGCAGGAGGAGCTGGTCTGTCCCGAGTGTGAAGGTCCTTTGGAGGAGCTCGGCTTTGGAATTGAGAAGGCTCTTGAGGTGGTTGAGAGGTCTGTAGGTCTGAGGGAGGGGCTGAGCTTCTCCACCTACCCCCGTTGGGAGGAAAGCTACGACCTCTCAATAATTCTCTCCGCCGATTCCCTCCTGTCGGTTCCCTCCTACAGGGCGAGGGAGGATCTCTTCCTCTTTCTCCTGAGGACCTCTTCAGTAACGAGGGAAAGGCTCATAATCCAGACAATGTTTCCTGAGGAGGAGAGCTTCAGATACTTGGCTGAGGGTAGGCTGGAGGAGTTTTACAGACTGGAGCTTGAGAGGCGGGAGAGGGAGATGTTGCCACCCTTCTGGAGGCTCCTCCTTCTGAAGGTATCCGATCTGGAGATTGAGGGCTACGTGAGGAAGTTCCTCTCACCCCATCTGAGGAGCACCTACAACAGGAGGGAGGGATGCTACGAGCTGCTTGTGAAGTTCAGGGACAGGAGAACCCTTCTGAAGATGAGACAGCTTATGAGAAGGTTCGGAAAGGCTATAATTGAGGCTAAGGTTGACCCTTTCTGAGATGAAGCTCGTCCGCTTTGCCCTCAACTTCGCCATAGGAACTGTCCTAAGCAGGGTCCTTGGCTTTGTGAGGGACGCCACCGTTGCCTACTACTTTGGGGCGAGCCATATATCGGACGCCTTCTTTATAGCCTTCAGGATACCCAACAGCTTCAGGAGATTGCTCGGAGAGGGGGGATTCAACGCTGCGTTCGTTCCCCTGTACACCAGAGCCCTTGAGAGGGGAGAGGAGAGGGAGTTCCTCTCCAAGGTTCTCGGACTCTACCTTCTGGCGAACTTAGCCTTTACCCTCCTCGGTGTAGCTCTTTCCAGAGAGATAGTCAGCCTCATAGCCCCGGGGATAAGGGATGAGGAGACCTTCTCCCTCGCGGTCTTCATGGCAAGGTTCCTCTTCCTGTATCTCCTTCTCGTCGGTGTGAACGCCCTCTTCATGGGAATCCTGAACGTCAGGGGGAGGTTCTTCATCCCCGCCTTCTCCCAGGGGATATTCAACGCCGTTTTTGTGCTGGTTCTCCTCCTCTTCGCAGAGCCTTACGGCTACCTCTCCCTGATAGCAGGCGTTCTCTTGGGAGGGCTCCTTCAGGTTCTGGTGAACGTACCTCTCCTCCTGAG
>NZ_JBWONM010000060.1:0-2902 GCF_056450045.1 Hydrogenivirga sp. | reverse complement strand
AAGGCTTCCTCCCTTGCAAACCTCTCCCAAGGTATAGGCGACTTCCTCTCCCTCTTTGAGAGCCTTGATGTTGAGTCCCTGTTCAAGGGAAAGCAGGCGAGCGTATCAAACCCGGATATCCTTGAGGTCAGCGTGACGGAGGAGGCACCGAACCTTGAGTTCAACGTAAACGTCAACAAACTTGCCCAGGCTGAGGTCAGGGTGAGCAACGGGGGTTTTTCGGACCTGACCAATACTTTCGCCGGCTCTGGAACCCTGACGATAACCTACGACACCGGCTCTGGAACCGAGAGCTTCAACGTTGACTACAGCGCAGGTCAGACCCTTGAGGACCTTGTAAACAGCATAAACTCAGCCCAGAGCAGGATAAGAGCCTCCGTTTACTACGATGGGACATCCTACAGGCTCATGCTCTCTGAGTCTGATGTCTCAGCCTCAACCGTTGAGACGGACACGGCGGGAGGTGTCTATGCTATAAGCGTCAGCGGACTTCCCTCTGAGCTTGGCACTGGGCTTGACACTATCCAGGGTGCCCAGAATGCAGAGATCGTTGTGGGCTCCGGCTCTCCGATAACCAGTCCTTCCAACACCTTTGAGAACGTGATAAGCGGGGTGACGATAACGGTAAAGGCTACGGGGAGCTCCTCGGTGAGCATAACCGAGAGCTACGATAAGGTTACCTCCTTCTTCAGTAACTTTGTCAAGAACTACAACGCTCTCGTCTCTCTCGTTGGCTCCCTCACCAACGGGGATGAGGCGCTCTTTAAGGGTGACTACACCATAGGGAGCGTTCAGACCGGTATAGCCCAGAGGCTTGACCCCCTGATAGAGCTCGGACTGATAGACTACAACGGAGATACCGGTGAGATTTCCCTCAATAGTGACAAACTTAACGAGCTCCTCACCACGGACCCAGACAGCGTGAAGTCCCTTATAGAGGATATAAAGAGTTCTTACACCACCTATCTCCAGACGGAGAAGGGGCTCTTCAGCAGTTTTGAACAGAGCTACAACGACCAGATAGAGAGTATTGATGAGAGGATACAGGAGCTTGGAAGCCGGCTGGCTCAGGAGGAGCAGCTCCTGAGGAAAGAATACGCTCAGCTTGAGGCTTTCATAGCTCAGGCTAACGATATAAGGGAGAGGCTGAAGCAGTTCATAGTGACCCTCTCCGAGATGACAAAAGGAGGTAGTGAGCGATGAATCCAGCAGAGGTTTATCTTCAAAACATGGTTGAGAACGCAAACCCTCTCAGGCTCGTGATAATGCTCTACGAGAAGGCTATAGCCTGCCTTGAGGATGCTGTAGAGGCGGTTGAGTCCGGACTTGAGGATACCGAAAAGGTGAAGACCAAAGCAGAAAATCTAACGAGGGCGATGGATATACTCATAGTGCTACAGGCGTCCCTTGAACACGAGAAGGGTCAGGAGATAGCAAAAAACCTTGACGAAATCTACGATGCTCTTATAAATGAAATTGTGAGAGCTAACATGAAGAACGACGCTGAGCTTATGAGAGAGATAAAGAAGGTTCTTGAGGAACTAAAAGAGGCATGGGAAGAGGCGGAGAAGAAGGTGTATGGAAAAGAGGAGGCTGTAGCGAGGGCTGATGAATGAAAATCTCAAGGATATACTTCTAAAGTGCGAAGTCTATCTGGAAGAGGGAGACTTTGACAATCTAATAAAGACCCTTGAGGAAGTTCTGAGTCTGGATCTAAAGAGCCTGAGAAAGGAGGATTATGAGGAGGCTCTTAGGATAATAGAGTTCCTTATTCAGAAGGCTGAAGAGAAGAAGCTTGATATAGCCCAGAAGCTGATGAACTTCCAGAAGTTCAAGGGCTACCTAAGGTAGCTACTGCCCTTCCTCAAGGAGCTCGTTCTCTATCTCAAAGTAAACATAGTAGGCGTTTACGGGGTTCACGTCAAAGAAAACAGGAACCTGAGCGTAGGCGGGGTCAATCTTGAGAAGCTCCTCGTTTATGTGCTCCCTTACGTAGTCTATGTCCCTTCCCTCCTCTATCATCCTCCTGATGGTGTTTCTGAGGTCCGATATGTACTTCTTCGTCCACATGACCCTGTCCTTTATCCTCTCCTTCGTGAGCATAGGGTCTCCGTGTCCCGGCAGGAGGACATCTGGGTCAAGCTCAAGTATCTTGTCAAGGCACACGAGCCAGCTCTTTGAGTTCCCAGAGCCCAAGAAGGGGAGCCTCCCGTCAAAGACTATATCCCCGCTGAAGAGAACCCTCTTCTCAGGTATCCAGAGGACTATATCCCCCGGTGTGTGGGCTTTGCAAAAGTGCCTGACCTGAAAGGTCAGCCTTCCCATGTGGATGTCAAGGTCCCTCGTGAAGGTTATATCGGGAGGCACCATCTGGGTTCCTTCCATGTGCTCTTTCAGTAACTTTTTCCTCGCCTCATAGAAGTTCTGGCTTGAGGGCTGGGATATGTAGTCAAGCGCCCACTCGTGGGCTATCACCACAGAGCCCGCTTCCTTTAGTGCACCCACGCCGTAGAAGTGGTCCGTGTGGTAGTGGCTCACTACCGTGAACCTTATGGGCTCCTTTGTAACGCTCCTTATGGTCTCAACGAGCTCCTTACCAAGTTTGTAGGTTGTGAGGGCATCAAAGACGAGCACACCCTCCCCGGTGACAACGAAGTAGGCGTTGGATATAAATCCCCTGTTTTCGTAGCTCACCTGCTCGTGGGCACCAAAGACACCGTAAACACCTTCCTTTATCTCCTTCAGCGTCTCCCTAACGTGTCTGGGGTACTCCCCCGAGAAGGAGATACCCACCAGAAGGAGTGCGAGCACAAATCTCTTCACTC
The DNA here is from genome assembly GCF_056450045.1 of Hydrogenivirga sp. Taxonomy (NCBI): domain Bacteria; kingdom Pseudomonadati; phylum Aquificota; class Aquificia; order Aquificales; family Aquificaceae; genus Hydrogenivirga; species Hydrogenivirga sp. The sequence continues at coordinate 77 of NZ_JBWONM010000060.1, read as the reverse complement.
TCCCTTTACCTCAGCTATAGCTGACTTTATGTCCTTGTCAGCCTTCAGAAAGAGCTCCTTTGACCTTTGGGAAAGGT
>NZ_JBWONM010000059.1:0-2144 GCF_056450045.1 Hydrogenivirga sp. | reverse complement strand
CGAGAAGGAGATACCCACCAGAAGGAGTGCGAGCACAAATCTCTTCACTCTCCCTTTACCTCAGCTATAGCTGACTTTATGTCCTTGTCAGCCTTCAGAAAGAGCTCCTTTGACCTTTGGGAAAGGTACTTATCAAAGACCCTCAGGAGGGTCCTAACGTTTATAAAGCCAACCACAACGGATCCGTCCTCCCGCTCGTAGAGGTATATCCTGCAGGGAGCCATAACACCAAGCTGAGGCATTTCCCTGAATATCTTCTCAGCGTAAGATAGGTTGCACACGAGCATATAGGAAAACCTCGGCTTCTCCTTTGCCACATCCACAACTCCGAGAACGTTCATGTTTCTTCCGTCAAGGGCTGTCTTTAGGAGGAGCTTCACATCTTCAAAGTCCATGCCCTCTATTACCTCTTCATACTGGAGGGGGTGCCTGCTGATCTCCTGGGCAAAGGAAAGACCGACCACGAGCAGAAGGACTGTAATGAGAACTCTCATCTTTCGCCTTCCTCCGCAACCTCGGCTATCGCTATGCGTAGCTGCTGGTATGTATCCGCTATAACCTGCGAGTACCTGTCCCCAAGCTCCTGAGAGTAGTCCTTTATAAGGAGGAACTCCTTCATGGCTGTGATGTAAACCTTACCTTCCTTCTCATAAACCGCAACGCTGCAGGGAAGGAGAACGCTCATGAAGGGAACCTTCCTCAGTATCTCTTTCTTCTCCTTTATATCGCAGGCTAAAATGGTGGTGTAGTTTGGAAAGTCCTTTATCCCCCTTGCATGGATTACCTTTGACATCGGCAGTGTTCTTATTACCTTCAGCCCCTTTTCGTTGAGCTTTTTGACGAGCTCATCAACAACCTGCTGGTGCTTCTTTCCCTTAGCCTCAAGGGTGAAAAAGTACATGTTCTCGGGTGTTATCAGCTGGGTCTTTACATAAAAAACGAAGGCGAGGGCGGCTATCACACCGCCCACAAGGAAGATTATCGCCCTCATGTTCCGAAGCACTCCTCGTAGGTTCTGTAGGGTGCGTCAAGAACCTTGACGTTCGGCTTTGTCCTGACTTTGATGTTCTTCTTCTTGCGAATGTAGTCAATGAGTATGTTGTAAACGGGAACGGACTTGTAGTCGGGATGGATTGCATCCGGCGGTGGGGGAGGACCTCCGTAGACAGCCATCAGGTACTCCTTGTTCTCCTTGAGGGGCTTTCCTCCTATCTTGACGTTCCTTATCCTGTTATACTGGGGACCGTTTATCTCAATCTCGTACTCAACGTTCCATAGCCTTGTCATATCCCCGCCCTGCTGGTAGAAGGGGTCGGGGTTGAAGACGTTGTCCGCAACGTCCTCCCATACCGTAAGGAGGTCTTTCCCGGTTCTCTTCAGGACGTAAACGTTGGGGTAGGTAATGGCGGTGTAGTCATAGACGTGGTCCCTCGTTATCTTCTGTCCAGGCAGGACCACCGTTCCCCACCTGTATCCAGGTGATGCTACCACATCAAGATCCCCGCCGTAGTAATCGTTTATAGCCTCACCCACGAGCCAATCCCAGGTTGAGAAGAAGGTGTCCCTCTTGTAGAGCATAACCTCTGCAACGCCTATCTCCTCGTCAAGCTTGTGGGTCTTTGATACCTCTCTCTTCCACTTGTCAACTATCTTCTGGGCACCTTTATCGGCGGGTATAAGGTTGGTTGCAACGGGATAGAGCTTGAAGTTGTAGTTCCTTATCCTTCCGTTTCTTATGTCAAGGTCAAGCCTTCCTACGAACTTTCCGTGGGAGCCTGCTATCAGCACGAGCGTCTTGCCCACCCTGACAGCCTTGGGCGTGACATCGTGGGTGTGTCCTGAGATTATTATGTCTATGCCTTTCACGACCTTCGCTATCTTCTGGTCAAGGGGGAAGCCGTTGTGGGTCAGGAATATGACCGCATCAACCTTGTGCTGCTCTCTGAGCTCGTTCACGAACTGCTGGAGCTGGTCCTCCCTTATACCGAAGCTCCATCCCTCAACGAACTGCCTCGGATTCGCAAGAGGTGTGAAGGGGAAGGAGCTTCCGATTATCCCGAGCTTAACTCCACCAACCTCCTTTATCGTATAGGGCTTGAAGACAAGCTCACCCCAGAGCTCATCAACTATGTTGTGGGATATGA
>NZ_JBWONM010000058.1:0-6338 GCF_056450045.1 Hydrogenivirga sp. | reverse complement strand
CTCCCCTCAGAAGACGCTGGGCGTAATTCACACAGCTCAGAACCATGAAGAGGAGTGCATGCTTATCCGTATCCTCAAAGCTCTCCTTGACCCAGAGGCTCCCGTCCTCCCGCTCAACCACCGATATATACTTGAAGGCTTCCTGAGCGAGGGCTTTGTTGCTGACCTTCTGGAGGATCTTCTCCTTTACCCAGTCGGGTAAAGGCTTTTCAACTTCAGGCATCATCCTACCTCCAGCCTGTCGGAAACAAAGAGGGGTTTAACTCCAAAGAGCAGCCTCCCGACTCTCCATAGATAAGTATATCCCAAAACGAAGTAGATGTCCTCTTTCAGGTCTTCAAAGATGACGTTTGAGCCGAGGACCTCCCTCCTCTCCCCACCCTCGGAGAGCAGGAGAACGAGGGTGTTGCTGAAGGGAGAGTAAACCTTTATGGAGCGGTCTTCTCTCCAGACAAAGGAGGGCTTTGGGGAGAAGGAGATAAGGTTTGTTCCATCTTTTAAGGACTGGAGGAAGTCCTCCTTCCCCTTCACCTGTCTGTTCGTAAGGAGGTAGTTCCTCATCAGAAGGAAGGAGAGTTCGTAGTCGGGTATGAGTACCCTCTTCCTGACCTCCCTGATATAGAGCTTGACATGGTGGTCAAGACCTCCCACCACACGGCTCTTCCAACCCTCTTTAAAGTACCTCTTCACGTAAAGCTCCGTATCAACGAGCTTGGCGTAGTTCCCAACTATCCGTCTCCCGGCCAGCGGGTATAGGAAAAGACTGCACAGGAGGTATAGAAAGAGCTTGGTCTTCCTCTCCAGGAGGGCGTCTCTGAGGTCTATGAGTTCCAAGAAGTACTCGGGTTTCTTTTCAAGGCGCCAGCGGTACTTATCCCTGAAGGGGTGAGCCACTATCTTCAGGTCCTCCACGAGTAGGAGGTCTCCGAGGAGGTTCCCCTTTTCGTCGTTGAGCTTTATCTCCTTACCGGCTACAAGCCTCTCATCGGCGAACTTGCCTATGTGGTCGTTGTCGTGGTCTGTCACGAGGACGAAGTCTATCCTCTGGCTGTCTCTCGTTCTCATGACGTCTTCGGGCTTTCCGAGGGAGTCATAAGAAAACTGGGTATGAAGGTGGAGCACGTAAGAGTATAAAAAGCCTTCGGGAGGATAGACTATGGGGTCTTCACCCCTCTGGGCTCTGGCAAACCTGACGGGGAAGAGAAAGAACCATCCTATTAGTGTTGAAAGGGAGAGCAGAAGGATGATGGCTATCTCTATCATTTGAGGTTCATAGCTTCTCTGACTTCCTCCATTGTATCTATGGCAACCTTTCGGGCTTGGGCAGAACCCTCAATGAAAACAGCCTCAAGCTTTTTCGCATCTTCCTTTATCCTCTCCCTCCTCTCCCTTATGGGGGCGAGGAAGTCTTCAAGTCCGCTCAGCATTATCCTCTTGCACTCAACACACCCCAGCTTACCAGACCTGCAGTCCCTCTCTATCTCCTTTACCCTCTCCTCTTCGGTGAATATCCTGTGGTACATGAACACGGGGCATATCTCTGGTCTTCCGGGGTCGTTCTTCCTGAGCTTCTGAGGGTCTGTGAACATCTTCATAACCTTCTGCTGAACCTCTTCCTCCGTGTCTGCAAAGAATATCGCGTTGTTGTAAGACTTGCTCATCTTCCTTCCATCGGTGCCGGGAACCTTCGGGGTTTCGGTCAGGAGAGCTTCCGGCTCCGGGAAGGTTTCTCCGTAGAGGTAGTTAAACCTTCTTGCTATCTCCCTCGTGAGCTCTATGTGGGGAAGCTGGTCCTCCCCAACGGGAACGCCCTGCCCTTTGTATATGAGTATGTCGGCAGCCTGCAGGACGGGGTAGCCTAAGAAGCCGTAGGTGTCAGTCTCGTAGAACTCTCTCTTGGATACGTTGAGGTTCTTGAGAAGCTCAGGCTCAATCTCTCCCTCAAAGAGGGCGGCTATGAAGGTGTCGGCGAGGGAGTCAAGGAGGTGTTCCTCAAACCTCTCAAAGTCCTCAACCTTGTAGGGTATCATGTTCATGAACTCTCTCACCACGTCCCTTAGCCCCCCTCTGAACTGGAGGGCTATGTCCTGAAGCCTGAGGAGGTTGTACTTCATATCCTTGTAGGTCGGGTTCCACTCAAGCCAGCTCTTTGGGGTTATCATTGAGAGCAGAAGGTGGAGCTCAGCGTGTTCCTTTACCTTTGATTGGATGAAGAGGACGCTCTTCTCCGGGTCAAGTCCGAGGGCAAGCCAGTCAATCATAAGCTCTCTGATGTTCTTCTGGAGTTCGCTGGTCCTCTTGTAGGCAGTGGTGAGGGCATGCCAGTCCGCTATGAAGAAGAAGGTGTCGTGCTGGTCCTGGAGGCTTACCCAGTTTCTTATGACACCGAAGTAGTGCCCGAGGTGGAGCTTCCCGGTGGGTCGCATACCGCTGACTATGCGCATAATGGAGTATTTTAACCGCTACGTGCGTTCTTTTACGTCCAACCTGTGTGCCCTTCCCACGAGCTGGTTAAAGCTACTGAAGTTCCTCTCCTCCATGAATCTCTCTATACCCTCTATGACCTTCAGCGGTGCGTAGGGGTCATAAAAGTTGGCGGTCCCCACCTGAACCGAGCTGGCACCGGCGTAGATGTGCTCAAGGGCGTCCTCATGGGTCGTTATTCCTCCAACCCCGATTATAGGCACGGCGGAGCCGTACTTCTCAAAAACCTGCCATATCATCCTTATCGCTATCGGCAGTATCGCGGGTCCCGAAAGCCCTCCCGTCTTTGTGGAGAGCTCGGGTCTTTCCCTTTGAAGGTCTATCCGCATTCCCAGAAGGGTGTTTATGAGGACGAGCCCATCGGCACCCGAATCTACGCACACCCTTGCGAACTCGGTAACGTCAGTGACGTTGGGGGAAAGCTTCACAAGCAGGGGCTTCTTTATCCTGCTCTTTATGCTTTCAACGAGGCTTCCGAGCACCTTTGGGTCGTGTCCGAAGACTATGCCTCCCTTCTTCACGTTGGGGCAGGATACGTTCAGCTCGTAGGCTACTATCTTCTCGGCTCCTTCAAGGGCGAGGCAAACCTCAACATACTCCTCCTCCGTCTCCCCAAAGACGTTGGCTATGAAGTGGGTATCTATCTTCTCAATTTCTGGGTAGAGCTCTTTTAAGAACTTCTCAACGCCGGGGTTCTGGAGACCTATTGAGTTGAGCATCCCGCAGGGTGTCTCCACTATGCGGGGAGGTTCGTTTCCACCTCTGGGTCTGAGGGATATACCCTTTGTGACAACAGCCCCGAGTCTGGAGACATCATATATCTCCCTCGCCTCAAGTCCGTAGCCGAAGGTCCCGCTCGCCACCCAGACGGGGTTCTTGAAGTTTATCCCAAAGAGGTTTATGGAAAGGTCGGGCATGCTCACCTCCTAGACTATCCCCCTTAGAGCCTCTTTCCTCTGAATGCAGGTGGGGCACTCCCCGCAGGGAGGTTCTGTTCCACGGTAGCAGGAGTAGGTCTTCTCGTAGGGGACTCCGAGCTCTCTTCCCAGAAGGGCTATATCCCTCTTGCTCATACCGAGAAAGGGCGCCCAGACGTGAATCCTTACCTTTTTCTTTGCCGTCAGCACCGAGCCTGCGTTTATAGCTGCCTCTGCTGAGGCAATGAACTCCGGTCTGCAGTCGGGGTAAGGTGTATCAAGGGCATGGACCCCTATCCCTACGTGGTCTATCTCAAGGCTGTCGGCGAAGGCGGAGGCAATGGCGAGGAAGTTAAGATTCCTCATCGGGACCGTGGTTACAGGTGGCTCCTGGGCTGGATACTCTCCTGAGGGAACCTCCACACTCTCGTCCACGAGGGCGGAGCCCTTTATGCTCTCATATATAGGCAGTCTGACAACTATATGGTCTTCCACCCCTGCTATCTTAGCGAGCTCCTTTGCGTACCTGAGCTCTACGCTGTGCCTCTGTCCGTAATCAAAGGATACAGCCCAGACCTTATCAAACTCCTTTTTTGCAAGCCACAGGAGCGTGGCGCTGTCCATCCCGCCGGACAGGAGAACTATAACCTTCTTCATGGATTACTATATTTTAAATCCTATGAACATACTCAAGGACTACAGGCTTATCCCCTTAGAGGAGGAGAACGGGAGGCTGAAGCTCGCCGTCCCAAAATCCTACAGGGCTGAGGATGTGGAAGAGATAAGGTTCCTGACTGGCAAGGATGTGGAGCTCGTGGTCCTTCCAGACGAGGAGTTTGTGAAGGAGCTCCAGGAGAGGCTCTCTGCTGAGGACATACATATAGAGGGGGAAGAGGGAGAGAAGGCGGAGAACCTTGACCTCCTCCTTGCGGAGGACGACAGCCCTGCTGTGAGTCTCGTGAACAGGGTGCTGATAAAGGCTTCAACTGTGGGTGCCTCGGACATCCACTTTGAGCCCTACGAAGACGAAGCGGTGGTGCGACTGAGGATGGACGGGGTCCTTCATGACCTTCTGAAGGTTCCGGCGTCCACATATCAGAGCGTTGTCTCCCGCATAAAGGTTATGTCCAACCTGAACGTTGCTGAGAAGAGAGTTCCCCAGGATGGAAGGATAAGGGTGAGGATAGGCAAGAAGGACCTGGATATAAGAGTCTCGGTGGTGCCGACTGTGTTCGGAGAGAGGGTAGTTATGAGGCTCCTTGACAGGACTGGAGCGCTCCTCACCCTTGAGGAGCTTGGTCTTGATGAAGGAGACAGGGAGAGGGTCAAGAGGCTCGCCCGCAAACCTTACGGCATAGTCCTCGTAACAGGTCCAACGGGTGCAGGTAAATCAACGACCCTCTATGCCATGCTCCTCTACGTCAAGGACCCCCGCAAGAACATCATCACGATTGAGGACCCCGTTGAGTACCAGATAAAGGGCATAAGCCAGATACAGGTAAATCCGAAGGTTGGACTCACCTTTGCCAGCGGATTGCGCTCAGTTCTGAGGCAGGACCCAGACATAATAATGGTGGGGGAGATAAGGGATGCCGAAACCGCCGATATCGCCGTCCACGCAGCCCTAACGGGGCACCTCGTCCTATCCACCCTTCACACCAACGACGCTCCCTCAGCGGTAACGAGGCTTGCGGATATGGGAATAGAGCCCTTCCTCATAGCGAGCTCCCTTGAGGGGGTTATAGCCCAGAGGCTTGTGAGGAGGATATGTGAAAGCTGTAAGGAACCCTACAACCCCTCCGATGAAGAGCTGAAAGAGCTCGGGATTGAGGACTACAAGGGGGAGTTCTTCAGGGGGAGAGGGTGTGAGAACTGTCTGGGCACAGGATACAGGGGCAGGATAGGCATATTTGAGGTTCTGGAGATTGATGAGGAGCTCAAGTCCCTCATAACCAAGACTCAGGACTCAAATGAGATAAAGAAGCTTGCAAGGGAGAAGGGCTACAAGGCGATGATAGAAGACGGTATAGAGAAGGTTAAGAGAGGGATAACGACCTCAAGTGAGGTTATAAACGTGATAAAGAGTTAAAAAGGCTTCTCGGGAACCTTCTCCCAGTCTTTTAGGAAGAGCTCAATACCCTTGTCAGTGAGGGGGTGCTTGAATAGCCTCTCAAGGACGCTAAAGGGCATTGTGCAGATGTCCGCTCCTATGAGGGCAGCCTCCAAGACGTGCATGGGGTGTCTGACGCTGGCAACGAGTATTTCTGTATCCACCTCGTAGTTATAGAATATCTCCTTTATCTCCCTTATGAGCTTCATGCCCTCACCTGATATGTCATCGAGCCTGCCTACGAAGGGCGAGACAAAGGTGGCTCCAGCCTTAGCTGCTATCAGTGCCTGAGTTGGAGAGAAGACGAGGGTCACGTTGGTCGGTATGCCCTCAGCTTCAAGGACCTGGACCGCCTTCATACCTTCGGGGGTCATGGGTATCTTCACGACGACGTTTTCTCCGAGCTCGGCGAGCTGCCTCCCCTCCTTTATCATACCTTCCGCATCAAGGGATACCGTCTCAAGGCTCACGGGTCCATCAACCTCTTCAAGTATCTCCTTAACCACCTCCTTGAAGGGTCTCCCCGTCTTGGAGATAAGGGTCGGGTTCGTTGTAACCCCATCAAGTATCCCCCAGCTGTTTGCCGTCCTTATCTGCTCTATGTCCGCAGTGTCAAGAAAGAACTTCATCACATCACCTCCTTAAGTATTCTCTCTTCCTTCTGATATCCCAAGAATACCTTAGCAACCTTTCCATCTCTGACCACGACGGTGGTTGGCGTTCCCAAGATACCCAGCTCACGGGCTATTTGCACCCCGTCCTTCTGAGAAACGTCAATCTTCCTCATCTTGACCTTCTTTGAGAGGCTCTCCACAACGGGTTCCATC
>NZ_JBWONM010000057.1:0-5055 GCF_056450045.1 Hydrogenivirga sp. | reverse complement strand
CGATAATATTGCTTTCCCCCATAGAGCCCACAAAAGAATTAAAAAAGGTTACAAAAGTAAACCGATTGACTTTCTTAAAAGAGCAATTCCGAAATATATTTACAATTCTTATCCCAAGGATAAGGATAAGGATCCAGATCCAGGGGAAATTATTATGAGTTATTTGTTTGAAAGAAATACCAAGACTAAAAACTTACTTTTGAAAAAAGCCATTATTGGTCTTTTCCCAGACAAGATATTTAATAAAGTACTCTGGGAGGGAGAGTTATGACATGTAGCTGTCGCCTAACAGCGGGTATGCGGTTCGCTATCGCTCACCCAAACCCTTACGAGCTTCGCATACCCGCAAAACGTTAGCAGAAATTCCATCCTTCGCCCACAAAATGGAAAAATTTCATAAACTTGGAAAAATTAAACCTTTGCCCCCATCTGCTTAGCCTTTTCCACAGCCTCCTCTATGGTTCCCACCATGTAGAAGGCGTTCTCGGGGAGGTGGTCGTACTTTCCTGTTAGTATCTCCTTGAAGGACCTTATGGTGTCCTCAAGCTTGACGTACTTTCCGGGCATACCCGTGAACTGCTCTGCGACGTGGAAGGGCTGGGCGAGGAATTTCTGTATCCTCCTTGCTCTATTGACTATAGCCTTGTCCTCCTCTGAGAGCTCCTCCATACCGAGTATGGCGATTATCTCCTGCAGCTCCTTGTACCTCTGGAGTATTCTCTTAACCTCCATCGCGGTTTCGTAGTGTTCGTCACCGACGAACTCAGGGGCGAGATACTTGGAGGTGGACTCAAGGGGGTCTATGGCGGGGTAGATTCCCAGCTCCGCAAGTCTCCTTGCCAGAACGGTCGTCGCGTCAAGGTGGGCGAATATGGAGTAGGGTGCGGGGTCTGTTATGTCGTCTGCGGGAACGTAAACAGCCTGAACAGCTGTTATTGAACCCTTCTTGGTTGAGGTTATCCTTTCCTGAACCTCTCCAACGTCGGTGTTGAGAGTCGGCTGGTATCCGACCGCTGAGGGAAGTCTTCCCAGGAGGGTTGAGACCTCAGAACCAGCCTGAACGAACCTGAATATGTTGTCTATAAAGGTCAGAACGTCCTGACCCTCAACATCCCTGAAGTACTCAGCCATCGTTATCCCTGTCTGGGCAACCCTGAACCTAACGCCGGGGGGCTCGTTCATCTGTCCATAGACCATGACGGTGTAGGGTAGGACCCCCGACTCCTTCATCTCAAGCCACAGGTCGTTACCCTCTCTAGTCCTCTCTCCCACGCCGACAACCACCGAAAATCCCTTGTGGTACTTGGCTATGTTGTGAATAAGCTCCTGCATCAGGACGGTCTTTCCGACACCTGCCCCACCGAAGAGACCTACCTTACCACCCTTGACGTAGGGCTCAAGGAGGTCAACGACCTTGATACCTGTCTCAAGTATCTCAACCTTTGTGGACTGCTCATCAAGGGATGGGGGGTCTCTGAACATGGGCCAGCGCTCTTTAGCCTCAACGGGTCCCTGGTCATCTATGGGCTGACCGACGACGTTGAATATCCTCCCGAGGACCTCCCTTCCTACGGGTATGCTTATGGGACCACCGAGGTACTCAACCTCCTGTCCCCTTGTAAGACCGTCGGAAGCTCCCATACCTATAGCCCTGACCCTGCTTTCGCCTATGTGCTGGGCTACCTCAAAGAAGAGCTCCTCCTCAGCCCAATTACCCTTGTCGTCAATGTACCTTCTCACGGTCTTAAGACCGTGCTTTATAGGCGGGAGCTCCTTTGTGTCAAACTCAACGTCCACAACGGGACCAACAACCTGAACTATCCTTCCAACCAGCTTCTCAGCCATACTTCAATCACCTCCTAATTTTTCTCATGAGGCATAGGTTTGCTTTCCTCTATAAGCATTCTGAACAAAATGTACAGTACGAAGACCAGTGCAAATACAGCAAAACTTTCAGCAAGGAGTTCAAGCATTCTTAAGCTCCTCCAATACTCGGTTTATCCTAATATATGTCCGGAAGGTGAATAAGGCTGAAACAATCGCTATCATGAAACCAAGTATGCTGAATACAAGGTATATACTCCCTTTACCGCTCAACAGTAGCCCGACGGAGCCCCCGGCGGAGGCTACCATCACGGTTGTGAAGATACCAAACCTCTGCATTTCTACATCCAGCAACCTGTTCAGATACTCTCTCACTTCATAGCCTCTGCGGCACCAACTATATCAATGAGCTCAAGGGTGATGGACTCCTGCCTTGCCTTGTTGAATATCAGCGTCCACTGCTTCACAAGGTCATCGGCATTCTTTGTGGCGTTGTCCATAGCGACCATCCTTGCAAAGTGCTCAGCCGCGTTGGACTCAACCATAGCCCTGTAGAGCTGGTAGTTAAGGTAGAGGTTTATTATCTTCTCCATAAACTCAGCTTCATCAACCTCAAAGGTGTAAACGCTGAGGTCCTCCTGAACCCCCCCTTCGGGGAGCTCAAAGGGGAGGAACTTCCTTATAACGGGCTTGTAGCTCGCCCTCGTTATCATCTCGTTGTTTATCAGATAGACCGCATCGGTCTCCCTCTTTGTAAACCTATCCCTCACTATTTCGGAGACCTCCTTCGCAACGCCGAAGTTCACCTCCTTCCTGAAGACCTCGTCGTAGCCCTTGACTATCTCGTAATCCCTTCTTGAGAAGTACTGGTATCCCTTTCTTCCTATGAGTATCAGGCTTGCGCTTATACCTGCACTTCTCTTGCCTTCAATGAACTTCTCCGTCTCCCTTATTATGTTGGAGTTGAAGGCTCCCGCCAGTCCTCTGTCCGCAGTTACTAAGATTATGTCCGCCCTTCTCTCCTCCCTCTCCTCCATAAGGGGCATAGCCTCCCTGTCAACGTGACCGGCGAGGTCCCTGACAAGCTCATAGAGTTTATCGGAGTAAGGTCTGGAGGAGTAGAGGAGCTCTTGCGCCCGCCTGAGCTTTGCTGCGGACACGACCTTCATCGCGTTCGTTATCCTTCTCGTGTTCTTAATACCCTGTATCTTCCTTCTTATATCCCTTGGAGACAGCTTTGGCATAACGGGAAGGTATTATAGCACAGTTTTTGTGGTAGAATCTTTGCTCATGGAGTACGCCTTCTTTGAAGGAAAGTTCGTCCCCATAGAGGAGGCGAACATAAACATAAAGACTAACTCCTTCCATTACGGGACCGCCATCTTTGAGGGACTTAGAGCTTACTGGAATGAAGAACACGGGCAGCTTTACATACTCTTTGCCAGGGAACATTACGAAAGACTGGTAAGAAACGCCAGGGCGTTGTTCATGGAACTCCCCTACGGCGTAGAGGAGCTTGTGGAGATAACCAAAGAGCTCTTGGTCAAGAACGGCATAAGGCAGGATGTCTATATAAGACCTATCGCTTACTTCAAGGACCTTGCCCTAACACCCAAGTTGATAGACTACACGCCCGAGGTCGCCATATACACATACAACTTCGGCAGGTATCTTGACACCTCTCAGGGGATAAGGGTTAAGGTCTCCTCCTGGAGGAGGAACGATGACAACTCAATACCTTCCCGTTGGAAGGTTGCCGGAGCTTACGTGAACAGCGCCTTAGCCAAAACCGAGGCACTCATGGCTGGATACGATGAGGCTCTGCTCCTAAACTCCCAAGGCTTCGTAGCGGAAGGCTCGGGAGAAAACATCTTCCTGATAAGGGAGGGTAAAGCTGTCACCCCCTCCCACAGCGAGCACATACTTGAGGGTATAACGAGAAGAGCTGTTATAAACCTCCTCAAGAACGACCTCGTCGTCAGGGTTGAGGAGAGACCAGTTGCCCGGAGTGAGCTCTATGTGGCGGACGAAATATTCTTGACTGGAACGGCCGCAGAGGTAACGCCCGTAGTTGAGGTGGACAACAGGAAGGTGGGGAGTGGAAAGATCGGGGAGATAACATCTCAGCTCCAGGAGCTCTACTTCAACGCTGTGAGGGGAAACATAGAAAGGTACAGGAGCTGGCTGACACCCGTATATGAGAAGTGAAGTCTTAAAAGAGCTTCAACAGCTTACGCACTTTTTTTCAAGCCGTGAGAGAGTCTCCTCTTCAGAGGGAATAAGGGAGTCCCAGCAGAGGATCATAAAGTTCTTAAGAGATCTGAAAATTCCCTTCGTGGAGGAAAGCTTCGTTGTGGAGAAGAACATACCTATTGAGGGAAGGGTTAAGTTTAACGGTACCCAGATAGAGGGCTATCCCTTTGTCGGTAGCCTCTGGGGAGACAGGGAGGGAGAGGTCGTTGGGGAAGAGGATGAGGTCAAGGGCAAGATAGCTCTGGTTAAGGTTGGAGGTGAGAGGGAAGAGGAGAAGGTTAGAAGGCTCAAAGAGAGGGGGGCGGTGGGTGCCGTATTCTACTTAGAGGAGCTCAGCTCCCCTTACATAGGGAACATAGGAGGGGAAAGCTTCTTAGCCCTGTCCGTTGACAGGGAGAGTGCAAAGGAGCTCTTGGGGAAGAAGGTCAGGATAGAGGCAAAGGTCAGGAGAACGAAGGTGAAGGGAAAGAACATCTACTTTGATATAGGCAAGGGACCCTTCCTTTACATCACAGCCCACCTTGATTCCAAGCCCTTCGTTCGGGGTGCCCTAGACAACGCGGCTGCGGTCGCCCTTCTTCTCGTGATGGCAAAGGAGATAAAGGAGAGCTACTACTTCCCCTTCAGGCTGAGGTTCATGATAACGGATGCGGAGGAGCTCGGGCTTGAGGGGGCGAAGCACCATGTCAAGAACCTGAAGCACGCCTTCTACGTGATAAACGTGGACTCAATAGGCTGGCACAATCCCGCCGTTATATACAGGGACTGGGCTGGATACAACGGTGAGAAGATAATGGAAAAGTTCTACAGGCACATGAAGGACCTCAAGATTGAGGTTCCCTTCAAGGAAGGCAAGAGGGGCAGGAGCGACCACATCCCCTTCAAGGAGAAGGGTGTAGAAGCTCTCTTCCTCTCTTCAAACCCCTTTACCCTCAGGCACACCTTTTACGACAGCTACGAGGCTATAAACTGGGACGT
>NZ_JBWONM010000056.1:0-26461 GCF_056450045.1 Hydrogenivirga sp. | reverse complement strand
TTGCCAGATTGGCACTCACTTTATACCGTAGCTCTCCAGCTTGCGGTAGAAGGTCCTGAGGGGTATGCCCAGGATCTGGGCAGCCTTCTTTTTGTTGAAGTTCACCTGCCTAAGTATCTCCACTATGTACTCCTTCTCCAAGTCCTTTATAGTCTTAAACTCTTTCCTGTCCTCACCCTCCCTGTGGGTAAAGAGGCAGGAGATGTCTTCCGTTCCTATCTCTCCCGAATCGCAGAAGAGAACCGCCCTCTCCACTATGTTCTTGAGCTCCCTCACGTTTCCATACCAGGGGTAGGAGAGGAGCTGTTTTTCAGCTTCCGAGGAAAAGCCCTTTATCCTCTTTGAGTACTTCCTGTTGAAGAGGGTCAGGAAGTGGTAGGCGAGGGGCAGTATATCCTCTCTCCTCTCCCTCAGAGGTGGGATGTTTATCTCAACAACGTTGAGTCTGTAGTATAGGTCTTCCCTGAAGCCTCCCTCCTGAACGAGCTTCTTCAGGTCCCTGTTTGTAGCTGTTATCACCCTAACGTCGCTCTCTATCTCTCTCCTTCCGCCGACCCTGTAGAACCTCTTGGTCTCCAGCACCCTCAGGAGCTTTGCCTGAAGGGACGGCTCCATCTCACCTATCTCATCAAGGAAGAGGGTGCTCCCGTCCGCAAGCTCAAAGAAGCCCTCCTTCCCCCTGTCCGCACCCGTGAAGGCTCCCTTTTCGTAGCCGAAGAGCTCAGCCTCCATAAGCTCCTTCGGTATTGAGGCGATATTCAGGGATACCATAGGTCTGTCAGCCCTTTCACTCTTGCGGTGGATAAGGTTTGCCACAACCTCCTTCCCCACACCCGACTCTCCCGTTATAAGGACGGGACAGTCCGAGCAGGCTATCCTCTCAATCTGACTCACCACCTCAAGCATCGCCTTGCTCTGGAATACGAAGCCCCCGTAGTCAAGGGAGAGGTCCTTCTCCTTCCTGTAAAGTAAGTTCTCCCTCTTTATCCCCCTTGACTCAAGCGCTTTCTTTACCGTTATCTCAACCTCCCTTAGAGAGCAGGGCTTCGTCAGAAAGTCGTAAGCTCCCAGCTTCATAGCCTCAACCGCAGTCTTTATCGTCCCGTGCCCCGTTATGACGAGAACCTCAGTAAGGGGGGAGTTCTCCCTTATCCACTCCAGTATCTCCATGCCGTTGCCATCGGGCAGAAAGAGGTCTAGGAGTACAACAGAGTAGTCCTTCTCCTCAAGCATCTCATAAGCTTCCTCCCTGTCGGGGGCACCCTCAGCCTGATAGCCAAGTCCCTGAAAGTGCTCAACGAGAAGCTCCCTAAAGTCTGCATCGTCCTCAACAACGAGAATCCTCATTTCCCCTCTCCTACGTATATCTCAACCATCGTCCCCCTTCCGGGCTCACTCTCAACCCTCAGCTCACCGCCGAGGTTCTCAATAAACCTCCTCGCAAGAGGGAGACCCAAGCCAGTCCCGTAGGGCTTTGTAGTATAAAAGGGCTTGAATATCCTTTCAAGCTCCTCCTTCTCTATCCCGGGACCGTTGTCCTCAACCCTCCAAACGACCCGTGAGCCTTCCTTGTAGAGACTGACCCTAACCCTCCCACCTTCAGAAGCCGCATCAATTGCGTTGTCCACTATGTTTATGAGTACCTGCTCAATCTGCCAGGGGAAGGTGAATATCCTCTCTCCGTTGAGGGAGCTCTCAAACTCAATTCTCACACCCTTCCGCTTTGCCTTCGGGGAGAGCATATTTATAGCCTCAACGGTAACCTCCTCGGGCTTCACGTGATCTGGCTTCCCCTCAAAGGGCTTGCCGACGTCAAGGAGCTTCCTTACCGTCTCCGCACACTTCTGAGCCTGCTTGAATATCACCTCTGCTTTCTTCTTAACCCCCTCGTCCTCAACGTTCAGGAGCAGGCTCTCCGAATAGCCCATTATTGAGGCAAGGGGGTTGTTTATCTGGTGGGCTACCGAGCAGGCTATCTCTCCCGCAAGGGACAGCTTGGCTGTCTGCTCAAGGAGGACGCTCAGCTCCTTCTCCCTTGAGACGTCCCTCAGCCTCCAGAGGATGTACAGGTTCCCTTCAATCCTGAGAACCTCCTGCCTCAGCTGACAGAATACCTCCTCCCTGAGCTTCACCCTCCTCTCAGTGAAGAAGAGGCTCTTGAAGGGAAGGTCCTCACCTATAAGCTCCGACATCCTCCTCCCTATGATGTCCTCCCTCTCTATGCCGAACTGCTCAAGGACTGTTCTGTTCACGTCTATTACCCTTCTATCAGAGTTGAAGACCACTATCCCGTCCAGGGTGTTCTCAAAGAGGGAGAAGTAGAGCTTCCTCTCCTCCTGAAGCCTCTTTATCAGGTTCTCAAAAGCCTGGGATAGCTCACTGACCTCGTCTCCAGACTCTATGGGTCTCCTTATGTTCTCCTCTTCCCAAGAGATGACGTAGTTCTTCAGGTTCTCAAGGGGCCTGAATATCCTCAGGAAGACGAATATGGCAAAGATGCCTCCGCTCAGAACGAAGATAGAGCCTGCAACGAGAGCCTTCTGCTGGAAGCTGTATAGGGGCTTGAGGACAGTGTTTACAGGCTCTTCAACGAAAACGACCCACTTCCCGTCCTCACTCTTTGTATAGACGCCCACAACGTCCGTACCAGTCAGGGACGACCTGTATAGACCCCTCCGGAAGGGTATCCTCTCCCTTTCGGAGAACCTCATATCGCTGAAGGCAAGGACGTTCCCCCTCTCATCGGCGAGGAAAACCTCAACGCTCGGTGAGGGCTTTGCGGACACCACCGACTGCCAGAAGAGGGATAGGTCAAGGGAGAAGAGGAAGTAACCCTTCAGGACTCCGTCCTCAACGTCGGGAACAACTATTCTGAGGAAGGGCTCCTTGTACTGGGTGTAAAGGATACCGAGTATCCTCCTTGAGCTCTTCAGCTCCACAAACTTTTCAAACTTCGGCTCGGTCAGCTCCCTGCTGGCGGAGGACATCAGTATCCCGTCGGGGGAGTAAAAAGCCCCCTCAAATATCCCTCTAACATGTCCCGTAATCCTCCAGATTATCTCCTCCTCAGAAAAACCAAAGTTCCTGTAAAGGTAAACGAGGGAGCTCGTTTCGGACATCACCCTCTCTAAGAAGAGCTCAACCCTGCTCACCACAGAGGATGCGTAGAGGCTGTTGAACCTGAGCCTGTCTTGGAGTATCTTCTCCCTCATCGCTGAGTTGTGGTAGAAGAAGAGAGCGATGGGTATGAGGGTGAGTACGGAGAGGAGCAGGATAACCCGTGCCTTCAGGGAGAGCCTCATTTAACCACCTCATCAACGTAGGTGAAGAACTCCCTGTTGTAACCCACACCGAGCTCTGTGAGGGCTGTCTCGTTGACCGCCAGTCGGGGGTAGTAAGCCCTCTCAAAGGGAACGTGCTTTACGGGGGAGCCGTTGAGTATCTTGTAGGCTATGTGGGCAGCCTGAAAGCCCTGCTCGTATCCAGATGTTCCGTAGGCTACGTGGCATCCCTTCTTAACGAGCCCGGGGGAGTGGCAGAAGACAGGTATCTGGTGGAAGTTGGCGTAGTGGAGTATGTAAGTTGTCAGGAAGTTCTCGGTGTAAAAACAGGGGGTTATTATTATCGCCCTGTAGCCGTCCTCCTTCATATGGCTGATTATGTACTCAAGCTCCTTCACATCCTTCACGCTCAGCGGAACAACCTTTATGCCGAACTTCTTGCCAGCCCTTATGGTTATCCTCGTTGCGTTCTTTGATGCTTCAAACTGGGGGTTGCAGAAGACGAGCACCTTCTTTATGTTGGGAAACATCTTGGTAAAGAGCTCAACCCTCTTCTCCATCAGCTCCGCATTGAGGTTATCAACCCCCGTTATGTTCTCAGAGGGGTTTGAGAGGCTCTTCGTAAGCCCCCACTGGAGAATACTCGTCCCGCCGAGTATCACAACGGGAGTCTTCAGCTTACCCGAAGCCTCCTTTATCATGTAAGCCTCTAAGCTTCCCCCCACCGCTATCAGGTCGTACTCCTCCTCTCTGAGGGCGAGCTCCTGAGCAAGTTCCCTCATACGGCTGAGGGTGTTGTCGCCCTCGTAGAGGTCGTAGGTAACCTTTTCAAGACCGAGGTTCTTGAGACCCTCCTGAAAGCCCCTCACCTTTCCCATCCTCCCCTCTCCCGAGATGAAGAGGGCTATCCTGTAGCTCTCCCTCTTGCCCACCTCACACCCGAGAAGTAATAGGAAGGGCAAAAGCAAAAACAAAAACCTCATCAAGGAAAATATAACCCCTTACCCTCAGCACCGAACATAAGTTAGACTAATCGCCATGATAAGAAAGCTTTTACCCCTCTTTCTCCTTCTGCTCCTGTCCTGCGAGAGCAAACCCCAGATAAAGGATGTCAAAAACGTCCTTGAGGGAAGGTACCGATGGTTCGGAGATGTGGTTGATGTCAGGCTCATAAACATGGTCAAAATAGATGACAAGACTTATGTAGCCCAGATAAAGTACGGCATAAGGTTCAGGGAGAACCTATCCTGGTTTGAGAGAGAGCTAAAGAAGGAGCTCAGAAAGGAGAAGGACCTGAAGAACCTCAAGCTCTTTTTAAAGATATTCATGCTCAACGACCTTCTGAAAAAGTGCGGTCTGATTGAGAAGGGAAGGGTCTGTTACATGACGGCAACGGTCAAGTTTAAGAAGGTGAGGCTCGGGTGGGCACCCGAGCTTTAGTGCTTCATAGAAGCGACCACCTTCTTCCTGTAGAGCCAGAGAAGTGCACCCATGCCTATGAAGTAGGCTATGGTCACAACGCCCATCAGAGCCCTCTTTGCCTTCTCGCCGGGAGGAGGCTCGTTCACAGACCTCATGTAGGCCACTATCTTGGCTACCTTCTTGGGAGCCTCCTTGTCGTACTCTGGGAAGAAGAGCTTGGGCATTGAGGTTCCCGGGAGAACCTTCTGAGGGTCGGATATGAAGTTGTAGAGGTAACCTGCACCCCTTGAGAGATACATGGTGGAGAGGTCGGGAGGAATCTTACCGAAGGAAGCCTTCAGAGCCTGGAGGTCAGCGAAGGCAACCGATTCGTAAACGTCCCTCGGAACGAAGTAGCCCCTGACCTTAAGCTTGCCATCCTTCTCCTCAAGGATGGGCTTTCCCATGCTCTTCTCTATCTTTGACCACTCGGGCTTTGCGGTTACAGACATGAGGTAGATACCATCATACCTGAGGGAGTGACAGCTCGTGCAGTTCTGCTTGAAGAGCTCTCTGCCCTCAGCCGCAGCCTTAGGGTCATTTATTATCTTCTCAGCCTCATCGGGAATCTCATACTCAGCGTGGTGGGTGAAGGGGTTCTTGACCCATATTATGAAGAAGAAGACAACCGTCAGCGCCGTAAAGAAGACCGTCTTTATCAATCCCCATGTGCTCATGACTGACCTCCCTTTGCTTTGTACCATCCCCACTCAAGGAAGGAAATCACCGGCAGGGACAGGAAGAAGAGGAACGTTGTGAAGGTGAAGAACATACCGAGCTTTGCGTTCGCAGGTGTGGGAGCCATGGTCCCCAGTATAGTGAGGGCAATGGCGGATATTACGAACACCATGAACATTATGAAGAAGAGGGGTCTGCGCCTTGCGCTCTTTATAGGTGAAAAGTCAAGGAAGGGAAGTATTAAGAGGAATATGAGGGACAGGTTAAAGGCAACGAATCCCCAGAACTTACTCGGTATGGATCTGAATATCTCGTAGAAGCCGAGCAGGTACCATTCGGGTGCTATGTGGGGTGGCGTCTTCAGAGGGTCCGCTGGCTCAAAGTTGTCCGCCGGCAGGAAGTGGGACATGTGGAAGAACACGAAGAAGAAGAAGAGGGCGAGGTACCACATGGTGTAGGCACCCTCTTTGAGGGTCATGTAGGGATGGAAGGGAACGACCTTTTCGGGCTCCGCCTTCTTGTCTATCTCATAACCGTCTGGGTTGGATATGCCTGCAGCCCTCACAAGGAAGAGGTGTATACCGACGAGGATCATCAACAGAAGTGGCAGGAAGAGGACGTGAAGACCGAAGAACCTGCCCAGAGCGAGGTCCTCAAGCTTGTAGCCACCCTTCATCCAGATGGATATGGTCTCACCTATCGCACCGAGGAGTCCCTTCAGGAAGGGAGCCTCCTTCAGAGACATGGGTATCTCAGTTGTAACCACCATACCCCAGTAGGAGAGCTGTCCCCAGGGGAGCAGGTATCCCGATAGAGCTGTCATCAGGAGAACGAAGAATATAACCCAGCCTATTATCCATACGAGCTCTCTCGGCTTCTTGTAGGCGTTGTAGTAAATCCCTGTGAACATGTGAAGGTAAACTATAGCTAAGAAGAAGTTGGCTCCCGCAGCGTGTATGTGTCTAAAGAGCCATCCGAAGGATATCTCTCTCATTATAGTAAAGTTGGTGCTGTCAAAGGCGTGGGCTATAAGGGGCTTGTAGTACATTATGAGGATTATTCCCGAGATTATCTGTATGGCGAAGGTTGTCAGAGCCAGAACACCGAAGACGTAGGGAAAGGTGAGGTTCTTGGGTACTTTGTACTCAACCATCTGCTCCCTGTAAAGTTCCCTCACGTGCGCCCTTTCATCTATCCAGTCAACCACACGCTTGAGCATCTCATCTACCTCCCTTAAACGAGCTTATCCACAAATCCAGGCTCACCGACAACGAGCTTGCTTCCCTCCAGCTTCTGGGGTGGTACGAAGAGGGGTCTCGGAGGTGGTCCACCTATGTTATCGCCCCAGGGTGTGTAAAGACCGCCGTGACAGGGGCAATGGAGGTAGGGTGCCTTCACATCCTCGCTACCCTCAGGCTTCCAGAGGGGAATACAGCCCAGGTGGGTGCACACACCTATCAGGGCAAAGACATCGTGTCCCTTGAGTATGTCGTAGTTGAGCTTCCCCGCACTGTTGACCTGCTCCTTCTTAACCTGGTACTTATCAATAGTCAGGTCCTTGGGAAGCTTGAGGACAAAGAGGGGCTTGCCCTTGTAGGAGGTCACCCTAACGCCCAGCTCGGGCACCTTGCTTATATCAACCTCAACCTTAGCCTCCGTGGTAGAGGCTGCGCTCGGAGCGAGGGTTTTCACAATCGGGTAAAGAACCCCGAGGGCTCCTATAACTCCCATGCCACCTATGGCTACGTTGATGAAGTCCCTTCTTGAAGCTTCCATCTCCTTACCTCCTGACCCCGATATTTTATCATGACCTATATGTCATTTATCATATAAAAAATTTCTAATACTCTTATGAGTGTCTCTTATAACGGTTTTATATCACCTCACGAGAACGCTACCTTCGGAGATAACCCTTCCCCTCAGTATCTTGCCTGTGTTCAGAGATCTGACCCTGACCGTGTCCCCGTAAAAGCCCGTGTCAAGGGCTTCACCCCTGAAGCCTATCTCAAGGTTCCCGCTCCTGAAGATTACATCAACCTCGTCTCCCTTCCTTACGAGGGGCTTTTTTTAAGGTAGCTCTTCTTTATAAGCTCTCCCTTCTGGATCTGCCTGAGGGTAACGTAGTTGAGGAGCTCCTCCCGAGATATTGACCGCTTTGGACACCTACTCATGTACCTCCTCTCAAGGGCTGTCTGCCAGGGGAAGAGCCTCTCCCCCTTTGGTATCCGCTCCGTAGCTATCAGAACCTCGCACCTCCAGAGCACAACGAGGCTTGCGCTCACCCTTCTGAGCCCTTTTTTAGTTTTCAGGTAGATATGAAAGCTCCCCCTCGGAGAACCTTTCGTAAGGCTCAGGGACTTTCTCTCAATCCTTTGGTAGTTAATGGGTCTGCTGAGAAATACCTGGACTTCTTTGAGCTTTACCCTATCACCGAAGGTCCTATTGAGCTCCTCAGATGCAAGCCTCCTTACACCTTCTTCATCTAGAACCCCAGCCAGACTCGTGCTTAGGATGAGTATGAGAAGGCTAACGATGCAGGTTAGCTGCTTGGGAGAGCATTTCATCAGCAGCGGTTATCCCCTTCGTGTTGAACTCGTAAGCCCTCTGGGCAATTATCAAGTTTACCATCTCCTCCACTATGTTCACGTTTGAAGACTCAAGGTAGCCCTGCAGGAGAGTTCCGAGCCCCTGGTTTCCTGGGTTGTCTATTATAGGGTCTCCAGAGGCATCAGTCTGAACGTAGAGGTTGTTACCTATTCTCCTGAGCCCTGCAGGGTTTATGAACTTGGCGAGCTCAATCCTGCCAACCTCCTCAACGGTGGTCGCCCCCTGCCTGAAGACTGAGACCGTTCCGTCCGCACCTATCCCTATGCTGATGGCATCCGGAGGGATGCTTATCTCAGGGTCTAAGGGATAGCCATCGCTGTTGACTATCCTGCCATCCCTGTCCAGGCGGAACTGACCGTTCCTCGTGTAGGCTATCGTCCCGTCGGGCATAACCACCTTGAAGAAGCCGTCTCCCTGTATAGCTATGTCAAGGGTGTTTCCCGTCTGGGTGATGTTACCCTGGGTGAATATGCCGTATGTATCCGCTACGTATGTCCCCAGCCCTATCTGGAAGCCGGAGGGAGAGCGGGTGATGGGTGATGTGGGTGCTCCGGGCTCCCTTACGGTCTGATAGACGAGGTCCTGAAAGGTCGCCCTCATCTTCTTGAAGCCCACCGTGTTTACGTTAGCCATGTTGTTGGATATAACGTCAAGGTTCGTCTGCTGGGCGGTCATACCAGAAGCTGAAGTCCAGAGCGCTCTGAACATGGAACACCTCCTTGTAGGTTTTAATCGGCAGATGGCGGACGACGTTTATAATTTCTTGTCGGATGGAAAACCTTGTATGGATAGTAAGGAAGCTAAAGCCTTACCTCCCCCTTCTCTTTCTCTCCCTCGTTGGCTCACTGCTTCAGTCGGGAGGCGCAACGGTGATAACCCTCCTCGTGAAGGGGGTGATTGATGACGTCTTCATACTGAGGGACCAAGAGAAGCTCAGTCTAACGATACTGCTCCTCCTCGCCTCAGCCCTTACGATGCAGGTGGGTTTCTTCCTGTCCAAGTATCTGGTCAGCATAGCCTCGGAGAAAACTCTCAGGGACATAAGGGAGGAGGTCTTTGAGAAGCTCCTGAAGGTTCCCTACTCCTTCTTCATAAAGAGACCAGCAGGAGACATAATTAGCAGAATAGTCAGCGATGTGGACAGGATAAGGCAGATACTCGTTGACCAGATACCCGTTCTCCTTCGGGAGCCCTTCGTAGGTATAGCCCTCATAGGGGTTCTTCTCTACAGGGATGCACTCCTCACCCTATTCCTTGCTGTTGCCATACCGGTCATGAGCCTGACCGTCAGGTACTTCGGTTCCAAGAAGGGAAAGCACCTCAGGAGGAGTCAGGAGGGCACGGCGGAGCTCACCCAGACTCTTTCTCAGACACTGCAGGGTATAGAGAACGTCAAAGTCTTTTCAGCGGAGGGAAAGCTCCTTGAGTCTTTCAAGCGTTTCAACGAGAAAATCTACAGGTCGCTGGTCAAGTCTGAGCTCTACATAACTGGGAACACAGCAATAAACTACATATTCGGCTACCTCGTGGTGGCAGGGGTTCTCTCTTACGGTGGTTACAGAATACTTCAGGGGCACATGACGCCGGGAGACTTCATCTCTTACCTTACAGCACTCTTCATGGTTCAGCCTCCCATATTGGAGACTCAGAAGTCGCTGATGAACCTGAGAGGCTCCCTACCTGTTGTTGCGAGGGTAAGGGAGATGCTGGGCATGGAGGAGGAGAGGGACGGAGAGCTTGAGTTCAAAGGTCTTAAGGAAGGGGTGGAGTTCTTAAACGCCGGTGTTCTGATTGAGGACAGGTGGATTCTCAAGGATATAAGACTTAAGGTCAGCAGGGGGGATAGGGTCGGTATAGTGGGGCACACCGGCTCGGGAAAGAGCACTCTGGTCAAGCTCATACCAAGGCTCATAGATTACACGGGCTCCATCAGGGTGGACGGTACAGAGCTCAGGGACTTTGAGCTTCGCTCCTTGAGGGCGAGAATTGGCATGGCTACTCAGGACACCTTCCTCCTGAATGCAACGATAAGGGAGAACATGCTCATAGCAAAACCGGAGGCGACCGACGAGGAGATATGGGAGGCTCTCAGGCTGGCTCTGTGCGACTTTGTTGAGAGGATGGATAGAGGACTTGACAGCGTAGTCGGGGAGAGGGGTTACTCCCTTTCGGGAGGAGAGAGACAGAGACTCTCTATAGCGAGGCTCTTTCTGAAAAACCCCGAGATAGTTATCCTTGATGAGGCAACCTCCGCCCTTGACATGAACACAGAGAAGAGGCTTCTCAGAAACATATTCAGCTTCTTTGAGGGGAGGACCATGCTGATAGTAGCCCACAGGCTCTCAAACGTCATGGAGTGCGACAGAATCGTTGTCCTGAGGGAAGGTGAGATAGTTGAGGAGGGAAACTTCTACACCCTGATTGAGAGGAAGGGTGAGTTCTTCAGGATTTTCAAGGAGGGCAAGGTGGTATAATCCTTAGGGGGTATGGCTAAGCTCTTCATTCTCTCCGCTCCTTCCGGAACAGGCAAGAGCACGGTAGCGGGAAAGCTCCTCCAGCAGGTGGACGGGATAAGAAGGATAGTTACCGTCACCACAAGAGAGCCAAGACCCGGCGAGGAGCCGGGTGTTGATTACATATTCATGAGCAAGGAGGAGTTTGAGGAGGGGATTGAGAAGGGTCTCTTCCTTGAGTACGCCAACGTTTACGGAAACTACTACGGAACACCGAAGGACCAGGTGGAGAGAAATCTTAAAGAGGGGTACGACTCCCTACTCGTGATAGATGTTCAGGGAGCCTTCAAGGTGAAGAAGATGTATCCCGATGCGGTGAGCATCTTCCTGCTCCCTCCGTCCATGGACGAGCTCAAGCGCAGGATGATAGGCAGGGGTTACAGGGACAGGAATGCGGAGGAAAGGCTCAAGACCGCCAAAGGGGAGATACCCTGTGCGAAGAGCTTTGATTATATTATAATTAACGACTTCGTGGACAAGGCTACCCAGCAGCTCAAGAGCATCATAATAGCTACGAGGTGTGAAAGGGACGATGTCCTCAAGAACCTCAAGAAGCTCCTCCCCAACGAGGAGGTCAGGAATCTTATAGAAGGAGGTGAGTGTTATGTCAAGGAGACCTGATATAGAGAACGCCCTCAAGCAGGTCCAGTCAAGGTACGAGCTCGTTCACGCCGCTGTCAGGAGGACAATGCAGCTCCTTCAGGAGGGTGATGACTTCTTCATAAGGGGGGAGAGAGAGCTCATAAAGAAGACCTTCCAGTCAATTGAGGACATAGCGAAGGGGAAGGTCAAGGTGGTCAAAGAGGGTTAATTTATAAGAATGTTCATAACCGGACTGACTTTACGGGAGCTAAAAGAAGAGTTCTCAGCCCTCGGGCTTGAGAGCTACAGGGCTGACCAGGTTCTCAGGTGGCTTTACAAGAAGCTAACTACGGACTTCAGCCTCATGACAGACCTTTCAAAGGAGCACAGGAGCCTGCTAAAAGAGAATTTCTCCTTCCACCCCCTCAGGATGGTTGAGAGGGTTGAGGCTCCCGATGCGACGAAGTTCCTCTTCAGCACAGAGGACGGGCATATCCTTGAGACCGTCCTGATAAAGGAGAGGGACCACCTCACCCTCTGCGTTTCCTCCCAGATAGGCTGTGCGGTTGGGTGCAGCTTCTGTGCAACAGCCCTTGACGGTCTGAAGAGAAATCTGAGGACGGAAGAGATAGTGGACCAGCTCCTTCAGGTCCAGCTTCAGACAGAGGAGAGGATAAGGAACGTGGTCTTCATGGGCATGGGCGAGCCCTTGGCTAACTATGAGAACGTCAGGAAGGCAGCCCTCATAATGACCTCCCCCTGGGGCTTTGACCTCTCCAAGAGGAGGGTGACGATATCAACTAGCGGGATAGTCAGCCAGATAAGGCGCGCGGCTCGGGACCCCCTGATGAGAGAGCTGAACTTAGCGGTCTCACTTAACTCCCCCTCTCAGAGCTCAAGGGAGGCTCTGATGCCCCTGACAAAGACCAACCCCCTTGAGGAGCTGATGGAAGCCCTCAGAAACTTCCCTCTACCGCCTTACAGGAGGATAACCCTTGAGTACGTCCTCATAAAGGGGGTGAACGATTCTGAAAGGGACGCAAGAAGGCTGGCAGAGCTCGTAGGTAGGGCAAGGAAGAGGTTCAAGGTGAACCTGATACCCTTCAATCCAGACCCAAACCTTCCCTACGAGAGACCCTCCCTTGAGAGGGTTCTGAGATTTCAGAGAGTCCTCTGGGACAGGGGAATATCAACCTTCGTGAGGTTCAGCAAGGGAACTGAGGTCTTCGGAGCCTGTGGACAGCTGAGGACGAGGAGGGATGTGTTAAAATCTCACTTACATGAAACCACAGAAGTGGCTGATTGAGTTCGCCGTAATTATAGCGATAGTCCTGTTGATAAGGGCTACCCTCGTTCAGGCTTTCAACATACCCTCCGCCTCCATGCAGCCCACCCTCCTGATAGGTGATTTCATACTCGTGAACAAGCTCGTTTACAGGCTCTCAGAGCCAAGAAGGGGGGATATAGTGGTCTTCAAGTACCCGGTAAACCCCTCCCTTGACTACATCAAGAGGCTGATAGCCAGACCGGGAGACCTCGTTGAGTTCAGGGAATTCTACGATGAGAAGGCTCAGATAAAGATTTACGAGGTCAAGGTGAACGGGAAGGAGTATGCCCTTAAGTACAAGAGTCTTAGGAACTTCAACGGAAGGTTTTACTACGAGTTTGAGGAGAGCATACCCGTTGATGGGAAGGTCGTCAGGCACAGGGTCTGGTACTCAGCCTACCCTACGAAGGTTGCAGGTCTTGTCTCCTACAACGGCGAGGAGTGCCTTGAGCAGAGGTACAACCTCTGTGTGAAGTTCCGCGTTCCACCCGGGCACTACTTCGTCATGGGGGACAACAGGGACAACAGCGAGGACAGCAGGTTCTGGGGTTTCGTTCCCAGAGAGAACATCGTCGGGAAGGCTTTTGTCATATACTTCTCGGGAAAGGTCCCACCCCTCACACCCGATGAAGTCACCTTCTTCACCGGCTTTCGCCAGCTCTTCTTGGCTCTGCTCCACCCGAGGTTTGACAGGATAGGAACCTACTTCATATATTGACGAAGTACTTAACGAGGCTTCCTATGCCGAAGCTTGCCCCTGCGGCAAAACTTGCCGAAAGAACCATCTCAAGGGCTTTCTTCTTAAAGGAAATTCCCGAAAGAAGGGCTATAAAGCCCGCAACTACGAGCAGAACGAGGAGGGCTAAGAGAAGGGAGAGATAGAGGGCACTGATTGAGCTTGAGCTGAAGAAGTAAGGGCTCACAGGGAATACAACGCCGAGCAGGTAGGAGAGACCCGTAAAGAGGGCGGAGCGAATCTCGTTCTCGGAGACGGAGTCTTCAAGTTTTGCCTCTCTTCCCGAGACCTCTGCCAGAATCTTCTCCCTTTCCCTGCTCGCCTCGTTCACCTGCCTTTGGGAGCGAACGGATATGAAGGCACCCACACCCATGGACAAGGCTCCCGCAACTCCTACAACCACCGCGCTCCAGCCGACAAGGGAGGGTTCGTTCCTGTAAACAGCGGAGAGACCGGCAACCACACCGAGAAGCTCAACGAGACCGTCGTTCATACCGAGGACCATGTCCCTCACGTTGGCCAGCCCGAGCTGTTCAACCTTCTCCCGAAAGGTGCTCTCGTGGGAAAGCTCGTCAAGTATCACAGACCTCAGCCTCTCAATTTCATCCTCCGAAAGCTCGGAGCCTCTCTCCTTCAGAAAGCGGTAGTACTGGGTGTAGGCACTGGACTCCCCCAGCTCAAGAAGGGATACGAGTAGTAAGGGATTTATAAACCTACCCAGAAGAAGAACAAAGCTCTGAAAGAACCTCCCCCTAACCTCTGGCAGCTCCTCTCCCCTTCTCCGCAGGAACTCCCTCCAGAAGCGGGCGTGCCCCTTCTCCATGTTGGCTATTCTCTCCAGAGAGGTCCTGAGCTCCACATCCTTGGTCCTCTTTGCAAGCTCGGAGTAAAGTCTGTAATCGTTTACCTCATTCAGGTAGAATTCTTTAGCATACTCCGTGAGAGGTCTCATCCCAGAAACTCTCTTACCTCCTCTGCCTTCTTTTTGGAGTATCTTATGCAGTCCGCCACGGACACACCGCTGAGGTAGTTACCCGTCAGAAAGAGACCCCTGTGAACCTCCTCCATCTCCTTGGCGAGCTCAATGTACTTACCGTATCCCAGCGTGTACTGGGGTATAGCCCTCTTCCACTTCTGGATGTGGTAAAAGTCAAAGCTCCCTATGCCGAGTATCTCCCTCAGCTCCTCCTGAACTATCTCAAGTATCCTCTCATCGGAAAGCTCAAGGACCTCCCTGTCGGTAGCCCCTCCCAGGTAAAGGGTGAGGAGCTCCTTTCCTTCGGGAGCTCTTCCGGGGAAGAGCTTTGAGGAGAAGATAACACCGAGTATTCTCTTGCCCTCTTTCCTCGGAACGAGCAGACCAAAGCCTTCGGGAACAGAGCCCGCCTCCACACCCACGTTGACCACGATAACAGGAACGTAATCTATCCTGTCAAACTCCAGGGAGGCACTCCAGGAGAGGTCCTTAAGGAGGTAAGAGGCTGTGTAGGCTGGGGAGGAAACCACGAGCGCTCTGCTCTCTACCTTCCCACCCCTTGTCTCAAGAACAAACCTGTCCTCCTTCCTCCTTATCCTGAGGACTACGTTCTCCCTCTTTATCTCCAGCTCCTGGGCGAGTTTTTCTATAAGGGTCTTCAGTCCTCCCTCAAAGGAGACGAGTTTTCCCTTCGGTCCGAGGGACTTCTTCTTGAGGGCTCCCTTGAGGAGGCTTCCAAACTCCTTTTCAAGGGCGTAAACCTTGGGAACGGCGTACTTTACCGAGAGCTTCTCGGGGTCTCCTGCGTAAACCCCTGAAACGAAGGGAGCTACAATGTAGTCAAGGAACTCCTCCCCGAGCCTCCTCCTGACGAAGTCTGCCACGCTCTCCTCGTTCTTTATGGGCTTGGGAGCCCAGGGCTCCTTAAGAACGCGGAGCTTTGCGGAGAGGGAGAGGAGAGGAGAGGTCAGGAAGGAGAGGGGACTGAGGGGAAGGGGTATGAGCCTTCCCTTCCTGTATATGTACCGGTTCTTTGAAGAGGGGGAGGCTACAAGGGGCTCTATTCCAACCTCCCTGAAGAAGTCCATAACCTCTTCATCGGCGAGGATGGTCTGGGGTCCGAGCTCAAAGGTGTAGCCTAACTCACTTCTTGTCTTGATGTTGCCGCCTATCTCTTCATCCTTCTCGTAAACGACCACATCGTAGCCGAGCTTCTTAAGCCTGTAGGCGGTTGAGAGCCCGGATATACCCGAGCCTATGATTACTATATCTCTCATGGAGAGCTATTCTAAACCACCCCGAAGGGGTCCTTTTATGGTTTAAAACAGCTCAGGACTTGAAGGGGACCCCTTTCGTGGGCGAGGAGGGCACCGCGTAGGCTCTCTTGGGCATCCTCCCGGCGAGGTAGGAGAGCCTTCCCGCTATGGTGGCGTACTTCATGGCGACAGCCATCTTTATGGGGTCCTTTGCCTCCGCAAGGGCGGTGTTGGTGAGTATCCCGTCAACGCCGAGCTCCATCACGGGGGGTATGTCTGCAGCGCTCCCTATCCCTGCATCAACTATCACGGGAACGGAGACCGCTTCCTTTATGAACATTATGTTGTAGGGGTTCTGGAGTCCCAAGCCAGAGCCTATGGGCGCCGCAAGGGGCATAACGGCAGCACAGCCGATATCCTCAAACTTCTTGGCAAAGACAGGGTCGTCAAAGATGTAGGGAAGGACAACGAAGCCTTCCTTCACAAGCACCTTGGCAGCTTCATAGGTCTGCTCCATATCCGGCAGGAGGGTCTTCTGGTCTCCTATAACCTCAAGCTTTATCCAGTTTATTCCCGTAGCCTCTCTCGCAAGCATAGCTGTCTTAATAGCTTCTTCTGCGGTGTAGCAGCCTGCGGTGTTCGGGAGTATCAGGTACTTCTTCGGGTCTATGTAGTCTAAGAGGTTTTCTTTGGTGGGGTCTGTTATGTTCACCCTCCTTACGGCGACCGTTATTATCTCGGCTCCCGATGCCTCAAGGACTTCCTTGTTCTGCTGAAAGCTCTTGAACTTACCGGAGCCTATTATGAGCCTTGACCTGAAGCGCCTTCCGGCGATCTCAAAGGGGTCCTCCTGAAGGAGCCTTTCGTAGTCTGTCATCTGCTCACCTCCATATCTTAGAGAAATCTAATTTAGCTCTGCACCTTCCCAGGTCAAAGGTAAACTCGCCTTCTCCCCTGAACCTACCCAGTTCTCTGTACTTTCCTCCCTCAAGACCGTATATCTCAACCTCTTGAGTGTCTGGGTCAACCATCACATAGTATTTGACTCCTTCCCTCTCGTATATCTCATACTTGGTAATCCTGTCCTTCTCCCTAGTTGAAGGGGAGAGAACCTCAAAGACAGCCTTGGGCGGGAAGTAAAGCCTCTTTTTGGAAAAGAGCTCTTCCTCAAGGTTCTCAGAGCAAACTATGAGGTTGTCGGGTTCAAGGATAGTGTCCTCGGAGACCTGCCAGTCAATTGATATGAGGCAGATGCAGTCTTCACACTCTTCAAGCTCCTCTTTCAGCAGAGTGCATATGTTTGTAGATATGAGCTGGTGTTTCGGTGTAAGCATGGGAGACATAGCATAGGGTATTCCCTCTATGAGCTCCCACCTGCCTTCCCACTGCTCCCAGTCCTCAACGCTGTAGTGGGGCAGAAGCCTGACCTTCAATCAACCTCCTCCAACAAGCTGGACTATCTCTATCCTGTCGCCTTCCTTCACCCTTCTTGTTTGGTATTCAGACTTGGGGACCACCTCCTCGTTTATAGCCACAGCAAGACCTACCTCTCTGAACTTAATCTCCATGAGCTCCAAGAGCTCCATCACTGTGAGCTCTCTATCAAGGGTTTTTTCCTCTCCGTTTACGAACACCTTTGTCATAAGAAAAATATAAGGCAGGGGGGATAGCGCCTTCAAGCTCTCAGAGGAGTTCCAAAGCTCTCTCTCCTATTACCTCACCTATAATCCAGAGGCTGACACCCCTATCCTCAGCCTCCCTTTCAAGCTCCTCCCTTCTATGGGGCTCAAAGGTGAAGAGGAGACCCCCCGATGTTACAGGGTCACAAAGGAGCAGTATCTTCCACCATTCAAGCTCGCTCCTGAGGTAGTCCTTCACGAAGGAGTGGTTGTCCTTTGCCCCCTTTGGAAAGAGCTTCTTCCTGACAAAGGTTACAGCCTCCTCATAAACGGGAACTTTCTCAAAGAAGAGCCTCATCCCCACATCGGAGTTTCTGCAGATGTTGTAGGCATGACCCAAAAGTCCAAAGCCCGTAACATCGGTGCAGGAAGTTGCACCTATAGATTTCGCCAGCTCCGAAGAGCTGTCGTTGAGCCTGAGCATGTTCTCAATGACGTGTCCTATGTCCCCCTCGCTGAGGAGTCCCTCCTTTAAGGCTTTTACTACTATCCCTGTTCCCACCGGCTTTGTGAGGGCGACGAGCTGTCCCGGTCTCGCCCCGCTCTGGGTAAGGTACCTGCCATCAGGGCATACGCCGGCTACCGCCAGCCCGAACTTGGGCTCCTTATCGTCTATTGTATGCCCGCCCAGGAGGACTGTCTTAGCCTCCCTGAGCTTGTCAACAGCACCTCTCATAACATCCCTGAATACGTCCAGGTCAAGGTCGCAGTTGTTGAAGCCAACTATAGCCAGAGCGTTGAGAGGTATCCCTCCCATGGCATACACATCGCTGAGGGAGTTGGCTGCACTTATCGCTCCCCACAGGTAGGGGTCGTTGAGTATGGGCGTTATGAAGTCAAGGGTATGAACCCATACCACCCCACCGTACTCGTAAACGCCCGCATCGTCCCCCACCGAGAGCAGTGTGTGCTCGTCGGTGTACGGGGAAAGCCCCTCCAAGATAGCCTGCAGGTCCCCCGGACCCAGCTTTGCCGCTCAGCCAGAGGACCTCACGAGCTTAAGAAGCTCCGCCATAGGTTAAGTTTACAGCTCCCTCTTCCCGATCTCCTTAGAGATTTTGAAATCAGGGTTTCAAGAAGGTTCTAAAAATTCAAAGGATGCTCCTGAAGGCTTCCTTTATTAGCCTGAGCTCGGAATCCGAGACCGTTCTCATATCAAGAAGGAGCCTGTCCTCCCTTATCCTTCCCACGACCGGGGGCTGGGCGTTCCTGAGCCTATTGGCAAGCTCCTGAGCTGTCAGCTGTTTGTGCTCTACCGTGAGGCAGTAGGTCGGGAGCTCAAGCTTGGGGAGAGTCCCCCCACCGGGCTTTGCCCGGTCCTTCACAACCCCAAACTCAAACTCTTTCAGGTCCCTCAGAAGCCTCCTGAGTCTGTTAGCCCTTCTCCTCAGGGTTTCTTCTCCCTCAGAGAGCATCCTTATTACGGGGATGTCTCTTACCCTGCCCTCCCTGTAGAGACGTAAGGTAGCCTCAAGCCCCGCAAGGGTGAGCTTGTCAATTCGCACAACCCTCAGGAGCGGATTCCTCTTCACAGCCTCAATCAGCTCCCTTCTCCCCAAGATTATCCCAGCCTGCGGTCCTCCCAAGAGCTTGTCGCCGCTCCCCGAGACGAGGTCAACGCCTGAGCTGAGAACCTGAGAGAAGCTGAACTCTCCCCACTCTGCCTTCAACTCCTTGAGCTCAAGGAGAAGACCGCTACCGGCATCGTAGTAGGTGGGCAGTCCATAGCGCCTTCCGAGATCCGCAAGCTCCTGAGGGGAGACCTCTTCGGTGAATCCCTCAATGTAAAAGTTGCTCCTGTGAACCTTCATAAGAAGGGCTGTCTCCTCCGATATGGCTTCCTCGTAGTCCCTCAGACGTGTCCTGTTGGTAGTCCCAACCTCCCTGAGGATGGCTCCCGAGCTCCTCATTATGTCCGGTATCCTGAAGCTGCCCCCTATCTCCACGAGCTCGCCCCTTGAGACCACCACCTCCCTGCCCGAGGCGAGGGTGTTCAGTATGAGAAAGACCGCCGATGCGTTGTTGTTCACGACGAGGGCTGCCTCCGCACCCGTTAGCTCTCTCAGGTATTCTTCAAGGTGGGAGTTCCTGCTTCCCCTC
This sequence comes from Hydrogenivirga sp., assembly GCF_056450045.1. Classification (NCBI taxonomy): domain Bacteria; kingdom Pseudomonadati; phylum Aquificota; class Aquificia; order Aquificales; family Aquificaceae; genus Hydrogenivirga; species Hydrogenivirga sp. Next base: position 7,265 of record NZ_JBWONM010000056.1, on the reverse strand, counting down.
CTGCCGGTGCAGAGGTCGTACTCAAGGTTTGAGTATCCCTTAGCTATGTTCTCAACGAACTCAGCCACCTCTTCGCCAAGGGGAGCCCTTCCGAGGTTAGTGTTTATCACAACTCCTGTAGCGTTTATCACCCTCCTGAGGCTGGGAGAGAGTAGCTCTTCTATCCTTCGCTCCACATCCCTGTATATCCCCTCAACGCTCCTTCTTCTTCCCTCCAGTATCTCCCTCCTGTAGAGCTCCGTTATCTCCCTCGCCGCTCTCTTTACGAGCTCCTCGGGATACTTACCTCTGAAGCTCTCAATTATCCTTGAAACCTGAGGAATATTCCTCAATAGCTTCTCCATTAGGTGTATTTTATTACCTGATGGGGGTTCTGCTTTTGCTCAGCCTTCTGGCTCTTCTCCTCTCCTGCTCCTCAAAGAGCGGGAACGAGAAGGAGCTTAATATAGGCGTTAGGGGAAAGGTTCACATAGAGTACAGAAGATGAGGTACGTTCTCTTTGCAACAGCTGGTCACGTTGACCACGGCAAAACTACCCTGATAAAGAAGCTCACCGGCATTGACACCGACAGGCTCCCCGAGGAGAAGAGGAGGGGTCTCAGCATTGATTTGGGCTTTGCCTACATAGATTACCCCGAAAGGAGCCTTCGCCTTGAGCTCATAGACGTCCCCGGACATGAGAGGTTCATAAAGAACGCCATAGCGGGGCTTTCAAGCGTTTCGGGAGTCCTTCTCGTCGTTGATGCGGGAGAGGGGGTCATGCCCCAGACGAGGGAGCACATGGAGGTGGCTAAGAGCTTGGGGGTAAAACACGGCGTAGCCGTCCTTACGAAGATAGATAAAACCCCTTCGGAGCTCCTTCCCGTTGCTGAGGAAGAGCTGAGGGAGTTTCTGAAGGGTGAAGGCCTTGAGCTTCCCATCCTGAAGGTTTCTGCCTTAACGGGTGAGGGCATTGATGAGCTCAAGGAGGTTCTGGGAGAGCAGGCACAGAGCTCCCTCGGTGGAAGGAGGGAGATGCCCCTCAGGGTTCTCATAGACTCAGCCTTTCCTGTTAAGGGGCACGGGACCGTCCTGAGGGGGAGCTGTGTTGAGGGTCATGTGAGGGAAGGAGAAAAGGTTGTGGTTGAGCCAATAGGAAGGAGGGCGAGGGTCAGGAGGATTCAGAACCACGGGGTCTTCGTTAGGGAGGCGGAGGCGGGGGAGAGGGTGGCACTCAACCTGCCGGAGGTGGAGGCGGGGGAGGTGGAGAGGGGCTTCTGGATTCTTAAGCCGGACACTTACGTAAAGGGAAAGAGCATGATAATAAGCTCAGAGGCGGAGCTCAGGAGCGGCAGGGTCTACTACGCCTTCTTCGGCATGAGGGAGGTAAGGGGAAGGTTTTCATCTCTCGGAGAAGGGCTCTACATACTGAGGCTTGAGGAGGAGGTGGTAGCCCGGAAGGGAGACAGGTTCGTGATCCTTGACTCCACCGGGAGGCTCGCAGGCGGGGGAGAGGTTCTCCACCCATCCGTCAGGGTCAGGAAGAAGAGGTTCATCAGAGAAAGGGCAGAACTCTTGAGGGAGAACTTTGAGGCTTACCTTCTCAAGGAAATGGGAACGGAGGGGCTCAGCGGTGAGCTCTTCTGGAGGATGACCGGGAGGGCTCCAAACACGGGAAGGCTTGAAGACATCTCCGTAAAGGTTGGGGGCAGGTTCTATCCCCTTGAGGTGGTGGAGCTCCTGAAAGAGAGGCTCAGGTCAATGGTGGAGAGAAGGCTGGGTGAGGGGAGCTTCGGTATCCCAAAGGCTGAGGCTTTAGAGAGGCTTGGGCTGGGCGATGAGCTCCTTGAACATCTTGTCTCTGAGATACCGGGCATAAGGCTCGTGGGAGAGTATATCCTTGACGAGAGGAGGAGCGAGCTTGAGAAGAACCCTGACTTCGTCAGGGTGATGGAGATTCTGAAAGAGGGGATAAAGGAGGAGAGGGAGCTTTTCAGTGTCGGTGTGCCAAGGGACGTTCTCCAGATAGCCATCAAGAGGAAGAGGGTTCACAGGCTCGGGGAGTTTCTCCTCATATCGGACGAGCTTCTGAGGGAATACATCAAGCAGCTGAGGGAGCTCGGGAGAAGCTTTACCCTTCAGGAGGCAAAGGGAAAGCTCGGGCTAACGAGGAAGTACCTCATACCCCTCCTTGAGTACCTTGACCACCTCGGCATGACGGAGAGGAGGGAAAAGGAAAGGGTATGGAGGGTTTGATATGTTGAGGGACATAGACCTTAAGCTCCTTGAGATCTTCTGCTGCGTCTATGAGAAGAGGAGCCTTACAGAGGCTACCAAGTGTCTTCACGCTTCCCAGTCAACCCTATCCTTTCACCTTAAGAACCTTGAGAAGCAGGTGGGACAGAAGCTCTTTTACAGGAAGGGAAGGCACCTCGTACCCACGACGATAGCGGACAGGCTCTACGACTATGCGAGGGAGCTTATGGACTTTAAGCTCCGCCTCATTGAGGACATAGGCAGGTTCTCGGGAAGGAGAGGGGGTCTCATCAGGGTTGGTGCGAGCAGTGTCCCGGGCAACCTGATACTGCCCGAGCTCGTGGGTGAGTTCCTGAGCACTTACAGAGGAAACATGAACGTTGAGCTCGTGATAGGGGACAGCGAAAATATATACAGGGGCGTTGCAAAGGGGGAGCTTGACTTCGGGGTTGTGGGCTACCTTCCCGAGAGGAAGCTCCTTGACTTCATAAAGTTTTACGAGGACAGGATATGGGCAGTTGGAAGCCCAGAGCTGGAGGAGAGGGTTTACTCTCTGGAAGAGATCAGGACCCTTCCCCTCATAATAAGGGAAGAGGGCTCCGGAACGAGGAGTAGGGTTGAAGAGGCTCTGCGCAGACACGGTCTCTCCTTAAGGGATATGAACGTGATAGCGACTCTGGGGAGCAACGAGGCTATAAGATCTCTACTCAGACACGTGAGGGCTTTTAGCTTCCTATCTGACCTCGTAGTGCGTGGTGACAGCTTCCTGATCAAGCTGAGGGTCTCCGGCTTTGAACCCATAACGAGGAGCTTTTACCTTGTAAGAGACACAAGCAGACCTATATCAACGGGCGCCCAGGAACTCCTGGAGTTTCTAAAGCTAAGAGCTAAAACGTTGTTTTAAAATTGCTATCGTGAAATTGAAAAGTTAACTTTCAAGCTTTCTATATAAGAGTTTTTGCATATAAGGAGATCTATATTTAACTAAATTCATATAATTTTTGCCCCTCAGTGCTTAAAAGAATACATCAGAGACATAACCGAACCCCTTACTGAATGCCTGTTCATAACCCCCTTCTTTGCCCCAAGAGACATAGGAACGTAAATTAGAGGGTAAATCCTTGTCAAGGAGGTGGAAAGATGGATATCTCAAGGAGGGGATTCCTCAAGCTCTCGGCAGGCGGGCTTGGAGCCGGTATCGCCGGCGGGCTGGGGTTTAACCTCGGTCAGGCTCATGCCCGTGTCAGGGAGCTAAAGATAGCCAAGGCAAAGGTCACAAAGAGTATATGGCCCTACTGCTCTGTCTCCTGTGGCATACTCGCCTACTCCCTGTCGGACGGAGCGATGAACGTCAAGGAGAGGATAATCCACATAGAGGGGAATCCCGACGACCCTATAAACAGGGGAACCCTCTGTCCTAAGGGGGCTTCACTTAAGGACCTTATAAACTCACCGTACAAGCTCAAAAAGCCTCTTTACAAGCCCTCCGGTGCGAGCGAATGGAAAGAGATAAGCTGGGATGAGGCTATTGAGAAGTTCGCAAGGTGGGTGAAGGACACGAGGGACAGAACCTTTGTCCATAAGGACAGAGCGGGGAACGTTGTGAACAGGTGCGACTCCATAATCTGGGCTGTGGGCTCACCCCTCGGAAACGAGGAAGGGTGGCTCATGGTCAAGGTCGGTATAGCCCTCGGTCTATCGGCGCGAGAGACACAGGCGACTATATGACACGCACCCACGGTGGCCAGTTTGGCCCCAACCTTCGGCAGAGGCGCTATGACCAACAACTGGATAGACATATCCAACTCTGACCTCGTCTTCGTCATGGGTGGAAATCCGGCGGAGAACCACCCCTGCGGGTTCAAGTGGGCTATAAAGGCAAGAGAGAAAAGGGGAGCCAAGATAATAAACGTTGACCCGAGATTCAACAGGACGTCCGCGGTTGCGGACATATACGTCAGGATAAGACCGGGCTCCGATATAGCCTTCCTCGGCGGATTGATAAACTACGTTCTCCAGAACGAGAAGTATCAGAAGGAGTATGTGAAGATACACACTACCGCACCCTTCATAGTTAGGGAGGACTTCGGCTTCAAGGACGGGCTCTTTACCGGCTACGACCCCAAGACCAAGAGCTACGACAATTCCAGCTGGGACTACGAGTTCGGTCCGGACGGGTATCCTAAGATGGACCCAAGCCTGAAACATCCCAGGTGCGTCCTGAACATTCTCAAAGAACATTTCTCCCGCTACACACCCGAGGTGGTTTCAAAGATATGCGGTTGTAGTAAGGAAGAATTCCTCAGGGTGGCAAAGGAGGTTGCTGAGTGCGGGTCTCCTAAGAAGAACATGACGATCCTGTACGCTCTGGGCTGGACACAGCACTCCTACGGAACCCAGCTCATAAGAACAGCCTGCATGCTTCAGCTTCTTCTCGGGAACATAGGGGTTCCGGGAGGGGGTATAAACGCCCTCAGGGGGCACTCAAACGTTCAGGGCATGACAGACCTTGCCGGACAGAACAAGAACCTCCCCACCTACATAAAGCCCCCCAAACCTGAGGAACAAACGCTGGCTCAACATCTAAGGAACCATACGCCCAAAAAGCTCCATCCTACCAGCATGAACTACTGGGCTAACTATCCCAAGTTTTACATAAGCTTTCTCAAGTGTATGTGGGGTGATGCGGCAACGCCTGAAAACGATTTTGCCTACGATTACCTCTACAAACCCGAGAAGGGCTACAACTCCTGGGATGAGTTCATTGATGATATGTACAAGGGCAAGATGGAGGGTCTGGTTACAGCCGCTCTGAACTTCGTTAATAACACGCCCAATGCCAAGAAGACGATAAGGGCTCTTCAGAACCTGAAGTGGATGGTCGTTCTTGACAGCTTTATGACTGAAACCGCCGAGTTCTGGAAAGCGGAAGGTGTGAACCCTGCAGATATAAAAACCGAAGTTCTGGTCCTACCCACTGGGGATTTCATAAACAAAGAGGGGTCTATGACCAACAGTGCAAGATGGGTAAAGTGGAAGTACAAGGCTGTGGACCCAGAAGGAGATGCCAAGGACGAGTACTGGATATTCGGGAAGTTCTTTACGAAGATAAGGGAACTTTATAAGAAGGAAGGTGGAGCTTTCCCAGACCCGATACTTAACCTCGTGTGGCCCTACAAGAATCCTGAGTATCCGACCGCTGAGGAGATACTGACTGAGATAAACGGGTACTACACGAGGGATGTTGATGGACACAAGAAGGGGGAGAGGGTCAGGCTCTTTACAGCTCTCAGAGACGACGGATCAACCGCCTGCGGTGGCTGGCTCTACTGCGGAGTGTTCCCGCCGGAGGGCAACCTCGCCAAGAGGACGGACCTTCACGACCCCCTCGGTCTGGGAACTTATCCCAACTACGCATGGAACTGGCCCGCCAACAGGAGGGTTCTCTACAACAGGGCTTCCTGCGATGCTAAGGGAAGACCCTGGGACCCTGAAAGACCGCTCCTCAGATGGGACCCCGAGAAAGGGAGATGGGTTGGAGATACTCCTGACACAGCCGCAACCGCACCGCCCGAGAAGGGGATAGGTGCCTTCATAATGCTCCCGGAGGGAAGGGGAAGGTTGTTTGCAGCGAGAAGCTACGCAACCTTCAAGGACGGACCCCTACCGGAGCACTACGAGCCCTACGAGTCCCCAGTTCAGAACGTCCTTCACCCTCAGGTCCCCCACAACCCGATAGCAAAGGTTTACAAGTCGGATATGGACCTGCTTGCATCACCTGATAAGTATCCCTACGTGATTACAACCTATCACCTGGTTGAGCATTATTTCTTCCAGACAAACAACGTTTACTCCCTTGTGAGGCTCTTTCCAACCCATGTATTCGTTGAGATCCCAGAAGAGCTTGCCAAAGAGAAAGGCATAAAGAACGGTGATATAGTCAGGATAGAAACACCCCGGGCGAGTGTGAGAGCCTTTGCGATGGTAACCAAGAGGATCAAGCCTCTCAACGTAGCAGGTAAAACAGTTTATACCGTAGGGCTACCCATACATGGAGGGATACAGGGCTACGCAGCCAAGATTCTGCGTAACAATGCAAAGGCATCAATAGCGAACCTGATAAGCCCGAACGTCTGGGATCCCAACTCAAGGACGCCGGAGTTTAAAGCTTTTCTCTGCAATATAGAGAAGGCATAAGGGAGGTGTAAAGATGAGCACTTTGACAACGGGCGGAACGGTCGGGCTCGGTATAAAGAGGCTTTCAGCCTCCAAAGAGCCAGATACATCAACTAAAACCTATCCAGAGTTAGCCATACTGGTTGATATCTCTTCCTGCATAGGCTGTAAGGCATGTGAAGTTGCGTGTCAGCAATGGCACGACCTCACCCCTCCGATACTCACAGAGGATGAGATTAAGAAACTTGGCTTCGTGAGCTATCAGTCTCTCCCGGACCTCAGGCACGACCTCTTCATGCTTATGAGGTTCAACGAAGGGGAGACGGAAAGGGGCTTTACCTGGTTCATAACCAAGTACCAGTGCATGCACTGTAGAGAGCCCGGATGCCTGATAGCCTGTCCCTCTCCGGGTGCTGTTGTTCAGTATCAGAACGGGGTGGTTGACTTTGACCACTCCAAGTGCATCGGATGCAAGATGTGCCTTGTGGGGTGCCCCTTTGACGTGCCCAGATACGACGCCAACAACAAGCCCTGGAAGTGCAACTTCTGTATAGACAGGGTGTCCGCCGGACTTGAGCCCGCCTGTGTAAAGACCTGCCCCACGAACTGCCTCACCTTCGGACTAAAAGAGGATATGATTGAGAAGGGCAAGAAGATAGTCGCCCAGCTCAAAGAGAGGGGCTACAAGAACGCAACCCTCTACGACCCTGAGGGTGTAGGGGGAACAGGCTACATATACGTCCTGCCCCACGGAGACCACGTTAAGGACTACAACCTGCCGGAGGAGCCCAAGATTGAGGCGAGCATAGGACTGTGGAAGGGACCTCTCAAGACCCTCGGCAGTATAGCCCTTT
>NZ_JBWONM010000055.1:0-2501 GCF_056450045.1 Hydrogenivirga sp. | reverse complement strand
GCAGGGAAACGGTCCGCACGATCTTTACTTCTTTGAGCCCGTTCATGACCGACTCTATGGGTATCGTTATAAGGGTCTCCACCTCCTCCGCAGAGAGCCCGGGAGCTTCGGTGTATATGTTTACCTGAACGGGTGTGGGGTCAGGGAAGGCGTCTATCGGAAGTTTTTCAAAACTGTAAACTCCGTACGCTATAACGCCCACAAGAGCGAGCATGACCAAAAGCCTGAACTTGAGCACTAACCTGAACATCTCTTACCTCCGTTAAAATACTCATGGGTGAAAAGGGTAAAGAGGCTCAGCAGGTTCTTTGGGGAGACCTTCAGGAACTGGGGTGTAGGTGTATCTGTGGGAGCTATGATTTTGAGCGTTTCTAACTCCGCCTCAGAACATGTCATAAATACGCTTTTTAGCTTAGGGGTAGCAACGATAATATTCGGAGCTATACTATACCTATATGGAGAGTAAAGACTTTCTTGTATGGCTCGTTTTAGGTGGTACGGTGGCATTAATCTTGGCTTATCTGCTTTTACTCCCCATAGCCTACTATCTTGACAAGAAGGAAAAGAGCCCTCAGTGAGCATGTCCGCCCTCTTCTATGCCCGTTAGCTTCGTCTTCAGGAATACGGTTCCGCTGACAGCTATCACCTCTCCCTCTCTCAGACCCTCACCTATCACGTAGTAGCCATCAATCTCCCTGAGTATCGCGACGTTCCTCGGCTCAAATCCCTCTTCGTTTCTCACAAAGACGACCTTTCTGCCCTCTATCTCCTGAACGGCGGTTTTTGGAATCACGATAGCCCTTCTGCCCTCTGTCCTGAGCGTCAGAGTTACGAACATGCCCGGCTTCAGAAGGTGGTCTCTGTTCCTTGCTATGCACCTTACCTTCACCCTGCGGGTCTTTCTGTCAACTTCATGTCCTATGTAGTCTATGGTGCAGGAAAGACCGCCTTCGGCGGTGATTACATTCGCCCTCATCCCTTCCTTCAGATGCCTTGCAGACTTTTCATCCGCCATTCCGTAAACCCATAGAACATCGTGAAGGTGTATGGAGAAAAGTTCTCTATCCAGTCCCACGCTCTCGCCGAGAACAACATTCTGACGAACCACGTACCCGTCTCCCGGAGACCTCAGAAGCAGGTGGTAGCCTTCCACCTCTCCGTAACTCTTCAGTCTGCTGAGGAGCGCCTCATACTCCCCCTTAGCCCTTTCGTAGGCGACCATTGAGTTGTAAAAGCGGGTGTACTGTATAACCTTCTGAGCGTACAGCTCTCTGTCTCTCTCGTATACCTTCTTCGCACTCTCCATCCTCACCTCAGCCATTCTCAGCTCACCTATCAGGTTTGCAAGCTCGGGAGAGTATATCTGTGCTACCGGCTCGCCCTTCTTTACGTAGTCCCCTTCCTTGACGTAGAGCTTTCTGACTATACCCTCCGCCGGACTGTGTATCCTGTAGCTCGTGAGCGGGTTTTCCTCCACCTGAGCCGGAATCTTTATCACCCTGCCTGCTGGTTCCCGCTTGACCTTGTGTAGCCTTATGCCAAGCTCCTCAATCTGTGCTTCGGTAAGGTGTATCTCTTCCTTATGCTCTTCTCCTCCGAAGGACACAAGAGCAAGAGCCATAATTAGGAATGCCAACCTTCTCATCTCCATCCTCCTATCTCTATGAACTGGGAGTAAACCTCGTGAAGCCGGAAGCCGAGCTCCGCCCTCTTTATCAGGAGCTCGTAGTACCTGCGCCGAACGTCCGACAGCTCTAAGAGGGTTATGACCCTGAGCCTGTAGCTCCTGAGAGCAAGCTCCAGCTCCTTCTGAGCCTGGGGTAAAAGCCTGCTCTCTATCCTTTCCAGCTCCCTGCCTAAAGTTTCCATCTGAAGCCTCACAGACTCAATCCTTCTTCTTAGCATCACTACCTGTGCCTCCTTCCTCTTGAGCACCGCCCTTCTGAGAGCTGAGTACTGGATTATCTCTCCCTGCCTACGGTAAAAGGCTGGAAGCTCAAGGGTCAGAAAAACCCTCAGTCCGTAATAGCCGTCCGCATTCTCAACGACGAACCCAGCTCCAAGGGAAGGCTTAGCCCTTGCCTTCTCCAGCCTGACCCTTTCCTCAAGTGCCTGAGCTCTCTTTGATAGAGCCTTTACCTCCGGGAGCTCTTCGTAAGACAGGTCTCTAAGGTTGGGGATCCGGAAGAGCTCCCCTTCAACCTCATTCACTTCCGTGTTGAGGAGTCCTGAAAGGACCTTAAGCTCAGCCTCGTAGCGGGTGCGGGTGACCTCAAGCTGGACCTCTTCTATACTCTTTTCTCTCTCAGCTCTGAGGAGTTCAAGCTCTGTCACCTCTCCCAGAGAGTAAGCTCTCCTTACAAACTCCTCCACTGCCTTGGCGGTCCTCAAGCTCTCCTCTCTTATCCTCAGGAGCTCCCTGATCCACAGCGCCCTGTAGAAGGTTCTGTAAACCTGAGCTAAGAGCCTTCTCTTTCTGGACTCCACAGCGCTTTCAAAGG
>NZ_JBWONM010000054.1:0-3873 GCF_056450045.1 Hydrogenivirga sp. | reverse complement strand
TCAGTAGCTTCATCACCTTAGCTATAGCTGTGTTGAGCTGGTATCTCTTCTCCATGTCGGTGAGGTAGCCCTCAAGGGTCTCATGGATGATCCTCCTGAGCTCCTTCGCTTTCCCACTGACCTTTCTGAGCTCCTCTGCTGTATAGTCTATATCCCTGAGCCAATCTTCCCTCTCTGTTATGAAGTTCCAGAGCCTCCTGAGAAAGCGGTAAGCTCCCTGAATGCCCTCATCGGTCCACTCAAAGTCCTGCTCGGGCGGGGCTGCGAAGAGTATGTAAAGCCTTATGGTGTCAGCACCGTATCTCTCAACCGCCTCCTCGGGGTCAACCACGTTTGCCTTTGACTTGGACATCTTGGCGCTCTCGCCTATCTCCGACTCAAGCCTTTTAAGAAGCTCCTCATCTTTGATACCCAGCTTTTCCAGGAGGAAAAGAGCGTTGTCACCCACCGAAAGCTGGTTTTCTCTGAGGAACTCTCCTATCTTCATGTTTAACAATTTTACATAAGACCGTGCTCTTTCAGTATCTGAGCGAGCTCTCTGTCCTTCTTAGCTCTTTCACGGAGAACCTCTATAACCTTCCTGAGTTTTCCTTCCCTCTCAAGGTAGTCAACCGTCTCCTCCCTTGACTTCCTTATGATCGTCTTTCTATCCCACCAGGCAAACCTATAACCGCTATTACTAAGGCTATCTGCCCTCCGAATATACCTACCATTATGCTCACAAGTCTGCTGAGCTCGTTGTTTACCTGTTCAAAGCGCTTGTCCACCTGTTCAAACCTTTTGTTCATATCTTCTCTTAGCTCCTCAAACCTCTTGTTTATATCTCCGAACCTTCTGTCCGTTTGTTCCATAAAGACCTTCAGGGTAGTCTCTATCTTTATGAGCCTTTCCCTGTCTTCTTGGGAAAAACCAACTTCTTTGGAGAGAACTGCGGAGGTCAAAAGGAGCAGTGAAAGGAGTATGCTTATCAGCCTTATGATGTTTAAATTATATTTCCCTATGGAGAGGCTGATAGTTGTGCCGGCGAGGATAGGCTCAAGTAGGCTTCCCCAGAAGCCCCTCAGAAGTATCGCCGGAAAGCCCCTGATAAGATGGGTTCTTGAGGGTTGTCTGAAGACGGGCGAGAGGGTTGTCCTCGCCACCGATAGCGAACTTGTCGCAGAGGCAGTTTCAGACCTGCCCGTTGATGTCTTCATGACTCCCTCGGAGCTTCCTTCAGGTTCCGATAGGGTGGCCTATGTCCTTGGGAGGATGGATGCCCGGCTCGTTATAAACTATCAGGGGGATGAACCCTTCGTCTATCCCGAGGACATAGAGAGGCTCTTCTTGGAGCTTGAGAGGGGGGAGGAGGTCGTGACCCTCGCAATCAGGGATGAGGATTGCTACGAAAGGGAGTCCGATGTCAAGGTGGTCCTTGACAGAGAGGGCTACGCCCTTTACTTCTCCCGCTCCCCTATACCTTTCTTCAGAAACCACGCCGAAGGCGTCTATCCACTCAAACATATAGGTATATACGGCTTCAGGAAGTCTGCTCTCCTTGAGTTCGTAGGGATGGAAAGGGGTACCTTGGAAAGGAGCGAGTCTCTTGAACAGCTGAGGCTACTGGAAAACGGCAGGAGGATAAAGGTTCTCCTGACTGAGAACTACTACCACGGTGTGGATACGGAGGAGGACGTGTCAGTGGTTGAGGAAAGGCTCAGAAGGGTGGAAGGATAAAGCTGAGAAACCTCTCCTTAAAGATTATGCCTACAAAACAGCCGAGGGAGAGGAAGGGACCGAAGGGTATGACGAACTGAATGTTCCTGTTTTTCAGAATTGATGGGATGGCGAAGATGAGACCAAAGAGGCTTCCGAGAAAGAGGGCAGAAAGGACTCCGAATATGCCAGCGACCGAGCCAACCATAGTAAGGAGCTTCACATCCCCAAGACCCAAGCCCTCCATCTTCCTGAACTTAACGTAGTAAAGGTATATGAGAAGGGGGAGGAGAAATCCAAAGGCAGCGCCGATGAGGCTCTGAAGGGGCGTTATCTCAGCCCTGAAGAAGGAAGAGAGGAGCCCGAGGGCTGTCCCGGGAATGGTTATAAGGTCTGGGATTATGAAGAACTTCAGGTCTATGAGTGAGGCTACCAAGAGGGCTGAAAAGAAGAGGTAGTAAACGAGGGCATCTGGGGAAAGACCCCACCTTTGGTAAGAGAGAAGAGCTAAGAGACCGGAGGAGAGCTCAACGAGGGGGTACTGGATTGATATCCTTTCTCCACAGTCCCTGCACCTGCCCCTCAGGATGAAGAAGGAGAGGAGGGGTATGTTGTCGTACCACCTTATCCTTGCACCGCAGTGGGGACAGTGAGAGGAGGGGAAGACAACTGAGACGTTCCTTGGAAGCCTGTATATGAGCACGTTGTAAAAGCTCCCGAGAACGAGACCTACCAGGAAAACTATAAGGTAGTCCATCAGGCCGTCTCTTCCTGAGCCTCTCCCCTTATACCAAGGAGCCTGCCCATGTCAAGGACAAAGGCGCTTGCCACGAAGACCGATGAGAAGGTCCCCACAACCACGCCGACGACGAAGGCAAACATTATGTTTGATAGAGCGTATCCACCGAGCACAAAGAGAGTGAAGGCTGTAGCAAAGGTGGTCAGGGAGGTCATTATGGTTCTGGAGAGGGTCTGGTTTATGGAAAGGTCCATGACCTCCTCAAGGGGAAGCGTCTTCCTGACCTTCAGGTTCTCCCTTATCCTGTCAAATATGACAACGGTGTCAGCCACCGAGTAGCCAGCCACTATGAGGAGAGCGGAGACAACCTCAAGGTTCACCTCCCTGTAAGTTAGGGAGTATGCTCCCACAACTATGAGGACGTCGTGAACGAGGGCTAAGAGGGCTCCCACACCCCAGAGGGGCTTGAACCTGAAGGCGAGGTAGAGAAGGATTCCTCCCAAAGCTGTGAGTATAGCTAAGATAGCCTTCTCTCTAAGCTCCTCACTTATAACACCCCCTATCCTCTCCTGTCTTATCAGCTCATACTTGCCGAGCTTCGCTACCGCCTTCTTTACCGCTTCGTAGTTCTCACCCTCCCTAACCTTTATTATGTAAGTCCCTTCCTTTGTCTCCTGAACGAGAAAAGACTCAAGCCCAGCCTCCTTGAGGCTCTTTCTCAGCTCGCCTATGTCCGGATTCTTCTCAAACCTCACCTCAACGACCCTACCGCCGGTAAAGTCAAGACCGAGGTTAAGCCCCTTGAAGGCTAAGAGGAAGATGCTCCCACCCACGAGGAGGAGAGATAGCAGGTAGGCTAAGAAGCGGTATCTCAGGAACCTGAATCTGTATTCCATAGCTTACAGAAGCTTACACTTCGTGTTGATTATCCCGAAGTTCCCACCCTTCTTCCTGTAGATTATCCTAAGATTTCCACTCTCAATATCTACAAAGGGAAGGAAGAAGGCGTGGTTTTGCTCCAGCTCAAACATGGCGTCCTCAACGCTCATAGGCTTCTCCACAGCCAGCTCTTCCTCAACTATCAGGGGTCTCTCCCTCTCCTCCGGGGCAAGGGGCTCCGGCGTGTGCATCTGCTCCTTTACTCTGGCGGACTCCCTTCTGAGCTCAAGCCTGCGCTGCTTGAGCTTTATGAGCTGTCTCTCTATCTCATCAAGGACCTGGTCAAGGGCTGTGAATACGTCCGTATCCTCCTCCCAGGCGTGGATTGAGCCGTGGGGAAGGGTCTTTAGGTACATGTGCATATCAACCCTATAGATTATCGGCTTACTGTCGCCGGCGTAATCCTTGTGCCTTGAGCGTACGGCGGATATGGAGACTATCACCTCAACCTGGTCCTCTCCAGCCTCCTTGAGGTACCTGTTGAACCTACGGAGCTTAGT
>NZ_JBWONM010000053.1:0-10390 GCF_056450045.1 Hydrogenivirga sp. | reverse complement strand
TGACCTCTATCATGAAGGTATCAAGGATGGTAGGGTCCTGAGTCTCCTGATATTGCCTGTAGTTGAAGTCTATCTTGTTGTATGAGATTGAGTTCTTTGAGTAGTAGGTTAGGATGCTCTCATGATAGTCAATGTAGAGGATTGAGAAGGGCGGCGGCAGGTTGTTGGCTATCCCGTAGTTTATTATGTCAACTATCTCGTAATCAATTATCTTTGGCTGGAGACCGAAGCTCTTGAGCGTTTCTCTGAGCTTATCAACAGAGCTCTTTCTGGCTATTGTTATGACCACCCTTATGTACTTATCGTCGGGCTCCTTTTCAAGGAAGTAGTAATCGTAAATAGTTTCTTCTTTTATCTGCTGGGTTTCAGCCTTTATGTTCCAGTCTATAGCCTCCATGAGGTCCTTTTTTGACATGGCAACGGGGAACCTCTGGAACTTGAGGATACCCTCGTCAGCGGTAAGACAGCTGACCACCTCCCTACCCTTGAGCCGGTGCTTTTCTATGACGTTGGATATCGCCTTCCTCTTTTCCTCCTCCGTCTCGTGCTCAAAGACGAACTCAACGGGCTCAAAGACAGGGCGCTTCTCGGAGTCAAGCTCAAGAACCCTGAAGACCTTGTTGGTTATGTAAACCGAAAGTCCCGTCCTTGTCCTTTTGAACACCCTCCCCAAGTCTGGCATTTTAAGTGCCAGTTTCATTTCGCTACCCCCATCTTCTTTTCCATTTCGGCAACTGCGAGCAGTGTTTTAAGAACGGAATCTGGATTTAGGGATATGCTGTCAATGCCTTTCTCCACCAAGAACTGGGCAAAGTCGGGGAAGTCCGAAGGAGCCTGTCCGCAGATGCCGACCTTCTTTCCTTTCTCCTTTGCTGTGACTATCAGCTGGGCTATGAGCCTCTTGACAGCCTCGTTCCTCTCGTCGTAAAGGTGGGCGACGAGCTCCGAATCTCTGTCTATACCGAGGGTCAGCTGGGTAAGGTCGTTTGAGCCTATTGAAAAGCCATCAAATATGTCCGCATATATGTCCGCCAAGACCACGTTGCTCGGAAGCTCTGCCATAACGTAAACTTCCAGACCATTGTCACCCTTTTTGAGTCCGAACTCCTCCATCACGCTGAGAACCTTTTCCCCCTCCTCGGGTGTTCTGCAGAAGGGGATCATGACCTTTGTGTTTGTCAGACCCATCTTGTTCCTGACCCTGAGGATAGCCTGACACTCCATACCGAAGGCTTCCTTGAATATGGGGGAATAGTACCTTGAGGCACCCCTCCAGCCTATCATAGGGTTTTCCTCTTCAGGCTCAAAGAGCTGTCCACCTATGAGGTTGGCGTATTCGTTGGACTTGAAGTCCGAAAACCTCACTATGACCGGATTGGGATAGAAGGCTGCCGATATCTTCGCAACCCCGTAGGATAACTTCTTTATGTAGTAGGTCTTCTTATCGTCGTAGCCGAAGGTGTATCTGTCTATGTCCTCCAAGAGCCTCTTAAGGTTTACGCTCTTCTTCTCCTTTCCCTTGGCGAGCTTTTCCTTCAGGGCTCCGTTGGCGTGGGCATAGATGGCTCTGAAGGTTACAAAACCCCTGTCATCAACGAGACCGAGGGAGGAGAGCTTTTCATACAGCTCCTTTATCTCGTCGTAGTGTATAAGTGCAAGGGGGTGGATCTTTATGTAGTTGGCGATTATGAACTCCTCCCTCGCCAGCCCGACACCGTCATTGGGAAGGGACGCATGCTTGAAGGCTGACTCAGGGTTCCCAACGTTCATCATTATCTTCGTCTTCGGTCTTGGGAGCTCGGATATGTTTATCTCCTCAACCTCGTACTTGAGGTAGCCCTCGTAAACGTAGCCGGTCTCTCCCTCCGCACAGGATACAGTGACCTCCATACCGTTGGAGAGGACCTCCGTGGCGTTCCCAGTGCCGACTACAGCGGGGATACCAAGCTCCCTCGCAACTATTGCAGCGTGGGCTGTCCTTCCTCCCCTGTTCGTAACTATCGCTGCCGCCTTCTTCATTATCGGCTCCCAGTCAGGGTCGGTTATATCGGTTACGAGAACATCTCCCTCCTCAAAGCCCTCGGCGTCCTTGAGGTCAAAGAGGACCTTAACCTTACCCGTTGCTATCTTGTCCCCAACAGCTATCCCCTTAACGAGCCTCTTCTTCTCTCTAACCTCCTCAGGCTCAAGTATCTTGTATACCTTTATGATGTTCTCCTTCTTGCGGGAATGGACGGTCTCGGGTCTTGCCTGAACTATAAAGAGCTCGTTCAGCTTGCCGTCCTTCGCCCACTCTATATCCATGGGCGTCCACTTTCCCTTTTTCTCAGAGTAGTGCTTCTCAATGAGCACACCCCACTCGGCGAGCTTGAGTATCTCCTCATCCTCCAGGGCAAACCTCTTCTGGTCAGCAAGGGGAACGTTGACTATCTTCGTCCTCTCCTCTCCACTTCCGTAAACCATCTTTCTGTCCTTCTTTCCGAGCTTCTTCTCAATTATCGCCGAGTATCCCTTCTGGAAGGTGGGCTTGAAGACCATGTATTCATCGGGGGTAACCATCCCCTGGACTATCAACTCTCCCAGACCGTATATCGCGTTTATAACTACAACGTCCTTGAAGCCCGTCTCGGTATCTAAGGTGAACATAACGCCCGAAGCCCCAAGGTCGGATCTGACCATCTTCTGAACACCCACAGCTATGCCGACGTTGAAGTGGTCAAAACCGAAGGATTCCCTGTAGGAGATAGCCCTGTCGGTAAAGAGGGAAGCGAAGCAGTTCTTTATGGCTGTTAGGACGTTCTCCGCTCCCACAACGTTGAGGTAGGTCTCCTGCTGGCCTGCAAAGGAGGCATCGGGCAGGTCCTCAGCGGTAGCGGAAGAGCGCACAGCCACATCAACCGCATGGGTTCCGTACTTCTCCGACAGCTTGTTGTAGTAATCCTTTATCAGCTCCTCAAGCTCTTCGGGAAACTCCCCACCTTTTATAAGTTCCCTGACCCTGTAACCCCTGCGGGCGAGGTCAGCAACGTCATCCACGTTCAGGTCCTTTAAGATCTCCCTTATCTTGTCCCTCAGGTTGTTGTAGTCCAGGAATCTGTAGTAGGCGGTTGAGGTGACCACAAAGCCATAGGGTATGTTTATCCCCATGGGGCTCAGGTTTCTTATCATCTCTCCGAGGGAGGCGTTCTTACCACCGGCTATCGGTATGTCCTCAATGGTGAGCTCGTCCAGCCAGAGGACAAGGGCATCCTTCTTCATTCTTATACCTCCTGAATAACTACCTCACTGAAGTCTGCATACCTGTTGAAGAGTCTCTTAACCCTCATCAGAAGAGAGAGTCTGTTGTTCTTTATGTCTTCCCTCCTGTCCATTATAAGAACCTTATCAAAGAGGTTGTCTATCTTCTCTCTGAGATTCGCCAGGTCTTTAAGGGTTGGACCCTTCATCTCCAGCTCCCTCACAGCCCTCCACAGCTCTATCTCTTCTCTCTCTTTAAGGAGCTCCTCCTTCACCTGTGTGCTCTCCCACTCCTTAGGTAATATTTTAGCAACTCTTCTATAACCTTCGTATATATCAATAAAATCCTTGCTGTTTCTGACCTCGCTCAGCTCCTTTACCTTTCTTATGACCTCTAAGGGTCTGAAGGGGCTCACAACCTTGAGAACAGCCCTGACTATGTCGTAGCCGTAGCCCTCAAGAAAGCTCTCAAGCCTCTGGGAGAGAAACTTTTCAAGCTCTTCAGTGTTCTTAGCATCGTAGAGCTCAAGGATTTCCCTGAGATCAAGGTCCCAGCTCCTGTCGGCAAGTATTCTGAAGATTCCAAAGGCTGCCCTCCTAAGACCGAAGGGGTCAGAGCTTCCCTTGGGAACCTCTCCCGCAGAGAAGAAGCTCACGAGGTCGTCTATCTTGTCCGCAAGGGACAGGAGAGCACCGGTGAAGGTCTGGGGGAGCTCGTCCTCAGGGGAAGAGGGTTTGTACTGCTCGGAGAGAGCCCTCGCTACCTCCTCCTCCTCACCCTGCTTCAGGGCATACACGTATCCCATGTAGCCTTGGAGTTCATCAAGCTCCTTGACCATCTCCGTGAGAAGGTCCGCCTTGGAGAGATAGGCTGCCCTCTCCGCCTTGGAAAGCCTCTCCTCATCACAGGAAAGCTTCCCACACAGAAATCTGACCAGCCTTTTGAGCCTCTCCACCTTGTCCAGCATCGTGCCTATCTTGGGATGGATGAGGATACCGCCAAGTCCAGGCACGAGATCCTCAAGCCTTTTCTTCAGGTCCTCCCTGTAGAAGAAGAGGGCATCCTCAAGCCTCGCTCTCAGGACCTTCTCATAACCCCTCCTTATAAGGTCGGTCTTTGGCTCGTTGTTGCTTATGCCTATAAAGTGGCTGATGAGCCTCTCTCCCTTCTTCAGGCAGAAAAATCTCTGGTGATGGGCTGCAACCGTGACTATGACCCTATCGGGTAGCTCAAGGAACCTCTCTTCAAAGCTACCAACGACGGGAAAGGGAAACTCCACGAGGTTTGTAACCTCCTCCACAAGACCCTCCGGGTAGAGGGGCTGGGCGCCGAGCCTTTCAGATTCCTCCTTCAGAGAAGCAAGGATCAGCTTCCTCCTCTCCTCCTGAGAGGGGATAACGCGGTGTTCCCTTAGCTTCTGGAAGTACTCCTCTGCCTTTCCGAGCTCTATCCAGCCATCGGAGAGGAATCGGTGCCCCTTTGTCCTCCTACCCGCCCGGAGCTCTCCAAAGCTGAGCTCAAGAACCTCATCCCCGTAAAGCGCCAAGAGCCACCTGATGGGTCTTGAGAAGGTTATCCTCCTGTCGGAAGTCCACCTCATCCTCTTGGGTAAGGGAACGGAGAGAAGCACCTCCTCAAAGGACTCCTTAAGAAGCTCAAGCCGGCTCTTTCCCTCCTGGACTACCTTTAGAGCTACGTACTCCCCCTTTCCCTTCTTTTCCTTGAAGACATCCTCAGGTTTTGCACCGTATCTTTTCAGGAATCCGATCAGAGCCTTGGAGGGCTTTCCCTCCTCGTCAAAGGCTACTTTCCAGGGAGGTCCGAAGATGACCTCCTCCTTCCTGTCCTTTCTGTCCGCAAAGGCTTCAACGTAGAGGGTGAGCCTCCTTGGGGTTCCGTAGGTCTTTACCTGAGCTCCGAGGATTTCGGAGACCTTCTGGGCTAAGTAGCTGAGGGTTGGCTCTATGACCGAAGGGGGTAGTTCCTCCGTTCCTATCTCAATGAGGAGATCTTTCATGGCTACCAATATATTACTGCAGAAGCTCAAGATAGAGCTGAGCTATTTCCCGGGCGGTTTGGCTCATCCTCCTTATGTACCTCGCCCTCTCCTGAACGGATATAGCCCCCCTGGCGTCAAGGAGGTTGAAGGTATGGGAGCACTTCAGGAGATAATCATAGGCTGGAAGGACAAGCCCTTCCTTAACGAGTCTCTTTGACTCCTTCTCGTACATGTTGAAGAGCTCAAAGAGCATCTTTGGATCAGCCTTCTCAAAGTTGTAGGTGCTCCACTCCCACTCCGCCCTGCGGAATATATCCCCGTAGGTTGCGCCCTCCTTCCACTCTATATCAAAGACACTGTCCACCTCCTGTATGTACATAGCTATCCTTTCAAGACCGTAGGTTATCTCAACGGATATCTCGTCAAGGTCAAGCCCCCCAGCCTGCTGGAAGTAGGTGAACTGGGTTATCTCCATGCCATCAAGCCAGACCTCCCATCCAAGACCCCAGGCTCCGAGGGTGGGAGACTCCCAGTCGTCCTCAACGAACCTCACATCGTGGTCCCTGACGTTTATGCCCAAGTGCTCAAGGCTCTCAAGGTATATCTCCTGCGGGTCCTCCGGGGCTGGTTTGAGTATCACCTGAAACTGGTAGTAGTGCTGAAGGCGGTTTGGGTTCTCTCCGTACCTGCCGTCCTGAGGTCTGCGTGAGGGTTCAACGTAGGCAACGTTCCAGGGTTTTTTGCCCAGAACCTTAAGGAAGGTTGCGGGGTTCATCGTACCCGCACCCACCTCCACATCGTAGGGTTGCCATATGAGACACCCTTTATGTGCCCAGAACCTGTGAAGCTCCATTATTATCTCTTGGAAGTACATGGAATTATTTTAACCTATGGCTTTCCTGTTCCACCCCTTGGGTAAAGAGGAGCCTGTCCGTAAAAATTTTAAAAATATGGACTTATATTTTCTGAGCAGTAAATTATAAGATATGAAAACATTGGCGAAGTTCTGGAAGCCTGTTGACGGCAAGGTTGAGTGCTATCTCTGTCCAGTGAAGTGTGAGCTAAAGGAGGGGCAGGTGGGTTCCTGCGGTGTGAGGGTGAACCACGGCGGTGAGCTCTACACCTACACCTACGGCTCCTTAGTTTCGGCTGCGATCGACCCAGTTGAGAAAAAGCCCCTCTTTCACTTCTATCCCGGACACCCGACCCTGACCATAGCTACACCCGGCTGTAACCTCCACTGTAAGGGTTGTCAGAACTGGGAGATCTCCCAAGTTCCAAAAGGGGAGGTTCTGAAAAACAGCTTCTTCCTTGAGACAAACGTTCCACCCGAGGTCATAGTTGAAAAGGCTATAGCTGAAGGTTGCGAGAGCATATCCTACTCCTATTCAGACCCCACCATATTCGCCGAGTACATGATAGATGTGGCTAAGCTTGCGAAGGAGAGAGGTCTTAAGAACATAATGGTGACAGCGGGATACATAAACAGGGAGCCCTTAGAGGAGATAGACAGATACATGGACGCCTACAGCATAGACCTTAAGTTCTTTTCCGATGAGTCTTACAGGAAGTACTCCAAGGGAAGGCTTCAGCCCGTCCTTGATACCATCAAGTATGTCTTTGAGAAGGGTAAGTGGGTTGAGCTCACCACCCTCCTTGTACCCAAGTACCTTGACGAGGAACAGGTGAGGGGAATAGCCCGCTGGATAGCTGGGGAGCTCGCTCCATGGGTTCCCTGGCACCTCTCAAGGTTCTTCCCTTACTACAAGGCTACCGACCTGCCACCTACGCCAGTTGAGGAGCTTGAGAAGGCGTACAGGATAGGTAAAGAGGAGGGGCTTGAGTACGTCTTCGTTGGCAATCTCTTCGGGAATGACCATGAAAGCACCTTCTGTCCGAACTGCGGTGAGGTTGTCATTAGTAGGAAAGGCTACCTGATAACGAAGCTGAATTTGAAGGACGGGAGGTGTAGCAGTTGTGACTATGAGATAAAGGGCAGGTTCTAACCTTCTATCTCAATCTTTTTGGATCTCTTCTTTTCCCTCTTCCCCTCTACCTTTTTCTCAAGGCTCTCAACCTTGTAATCAAGGAGTGTCTTGAATATCCTCAGCAGGGAAAGTTCAATATTGTAAACGTTTCTCACAACCTCTTCCCTAACCTCCTTGGGTGGCAGAAGGGTCTCAAAGACACCTAAGAGGCTCCTCTTCAGCTCCTGAACCTCTTCCTCAAGGCTCTCCACTTTGAGCTCTTCCTTCTTCTTCGCCATGTCTATAATTATAAGTTCAACAATACATAATGGGGATAAGGGGAAGGTTAAGGAGCTTCGTAGATAGCCTAATACCTCCAGAGGAGATATCTTCCAATCCTCTCATATACCAGACGGTCTTCCTTAGGATAGCCCTGCTGGCAGCCCTTTCCTTTATAGGTTCCTTTCTATCCTTCCTATATGCATTGATGGACATCGCCGAGGGTGATGTCGCCGTGGCTATAGCTGAGCTTTCGGTGGGGGTTCTTCTCTTTTTCACACCGATAGCGGCGAGGAAGTACAAAAACATAGAGTTCCTCGGAACACTCGCCATAGTGTCCTTTGCCTCTATATTCCTGGTGGCGGTCTTTGATGAGCTTCCAGAGGACAAGTCAAGTCTCATATGGCTTGGAGTTGTTCCCGCCCTCATCTTTATCCTGAAGGGTAGGAAAGGTCTATACTGGTCGGTCATTTACCTTCTCATACACTTTGGCTTCATCACTTGGGCTGGGAAGGTAAATATGGAAGCACTGACCGACTCTTACCTCAGCTACATACTCGTTACGGTAATCCTCTACTTCTACGCTTGGATGTCGGAAAGATACAGGGAGGTCTGGGAGAACATAGCAAGAACTGACAGCCTTACGGGAGTTCTAAACAGGGTAGCCTTTGAGGAAGCCCTTCTAAGAGAGATTGAGAGGGCAAAGAGATACGGGAACAGCCTTTCCCTGATACTCTTTGATATTGATAACTTCAAGAGGATAAACGATGAACATGGGCACCTCTTCGGGGACAGGGTTCTGAGGAGGGTAGCGAGCATAGCCTCCAGCAGCTTGAGGGAAACAGACTTCTTCGCCCGATGGGGCGGTGAGGAATTTATAGTTCTCCTGCCCAACACTGACATAGGTAAGGCTGTCTCCGTCGCAGAAAAGCTGAGGAGGATAGAGTCCAGCAGGTTCGGTGATAACCTCAGGGTCACGGCGAGCTTTGGGGTCACACAGCTCTCTCCAGAAGACGACAAGATAAGGCTCCTGCTGAAGGCAGACAAAGCCCTTTACAGGGCTAAGAGGGAAGGAAAGAACAGGGTAAACAGCTTTCCTGCCGATGTTCCTATAAAATAGTCTCCTATGCGTAAAGACGGAAGACGTGAGGATGAGCTCAGACCTGTCAGGATAGTCAGGGACTTCCTTACCCACCCGGAGGGTTCCTGCCTGATAGAGTTCGGCGAAACGAAGGTTATATGCACCGCATCGGTGACCGAGAGTGTGCCTCCCTTTCTCAAGGGAAAGGGTCAGGGATGGATAACCGCAGAGTACGCGATGTTGCCCAGAGCTACCCATACGAGGAACATAAGGGAGTCCGTTCAGGGGAAGATAAGCGGAAGAACCCACGAGATTCAGAGGATGATAGGAAGGGCTATGAGGACAGCGGTTGACCTGACCAAGCTTGGAGAGAGAACCATATGGGTGGACTGCGACGTCATACAGGCGGACGGGGGAACGAGGACAGCTTCAATAACGGGTGCCTTCGTTGCGGTTGCGGACGCCCTGATAAAGCTCTACGAAAACGGTGTGCTCACAACGGTCCCTGTAAAGGACTTCGTTGCTGCCGTTAGCGTAGGGATAGTCAACGGTAAGCCTCTCCTTGACCTGAACTTTGAGGAAGACTCCATGGCGCAGGTTGATATGAACGTTGTAGGCACGGGGAGCGGGAGGTTCTCCGAGGTTCAATCTATGGGAGAGGAGTACACCTTCAGCCGTGAAGAGCTTGACAACCTCTTGGATTTAGCCCTGAAAGGTATATCCGAGCTCGTTGAGCTCCAGAAGGCACTTTACGAGGTGAACAGGGCTATAGGCTACTGGAAGAGAAAGGGGGTAAAGGAGGCGAGGTTCTGATGAGGTTTCTCCTTCTCTTCTTTGTCCTGCTCATGTTAGCCTGTCAGGAGCTTCCCAAGGAGTACCAGGGAGAGGAGGGAAAGAAGAAGCTTGAGAGGTACAGAAAACAGTTCCTTGAGGGTGTAGTGCTCGTTGATGATAAGCTCAAGGACAGGCTCCCCAAGGACCAGTACTTTCTAATAATAGCGGTAAAGAACCTTAAAGAACCCATGCCGATCGCGGTTCTGAGGGTAAAGAACCCAAAGTTTCCCTACAGGTTTAAAATAACGGGAAGGCACAAGATTAGAGCCGATAAACTGATAGAGGGGGACCTTATATTGAGCGCCAGGATTAGCAAGAGACCTGTGGCTGAGGCTCAGAAAGGTGACCTGGTGGGGAGTGCAACCGCAAAGGCGGGGCAGAGGAATATAAAGATAGTGATAGACTCGGAGGTCCCGTGATGGAGTGTGAGAAGAAGGTGGAGAAGCTCCTGAGCATAGTGGAAGCTGTAGCCCGGGGAGAGTACGAGAAGGACAACTGGAGGAGGATTCTTGACAGCGTTGCCCAGCTCTTTGAAGCGGATGGAGCGGCTATAGGAGAGGTGAAGGGGGACTACCTATACTACACGAAGGTCTCAAGCTCAATAGCCGGTCTGGAATTTTATGACCCTGAAGAGTTCAAGGTTCCCATAAACAGGAGCGCCTTTGCAAATGCCCTTGAGAGGGGCTACCTGATAGTTAACGACTATCAGAACTACGATAAGGCTGTTGACTCCTGGAAGAAAATAGGTCTGAAAGCAAAGTTAGTTGCCGTCCTTGGAGACAAGGAGCCTCTCGGCAGTCTTTCCGTAGGAAGGATTACATCTGACAAGCCCTTCAGCGAGGAGGACGGGAGGATTCTCAAAAGCTTAGCCTTCATATTTTCTTTCATAGTTAAGGAGGAGCTTGAGAAGAAGAGGCTCCTTGAAAGGGCTACAAAGGACCACCTCACAGGTCTTTACAACAGGCTCTTCCTTGAGGAGGCGCTTGAGAGGG
>NZ_JBWONM010000052.1:0-11406 GCF_056450045.1 Hydrogenivirga sp. | reverse complement strand
TTGTCTGGGGCATCGGTCCGTCGGCTGCTGAGACGACCAGAATCGCTCCGTCCATCTGTGCTGCTCCGGTTATCATGTTCTTGATGTAGTCTGCGTGTCCGGGACAGTCAACGTGTGCATAGTGTCTCTTTGCTGTCTCGTACTCAACGTGGGTTATGTTTATGGTTATTCCTCTTTCCTTCTCTTCGGGTGCTTTGTCTATCTCTTCATACTTAAAGCACTGAGCTTTCCCCCCTTCTACCAGTCCTGCTGCCAGGGTGCAGGTTATGGCTGAGGTGAGGGTGCTCTTGCCGTGGTCTACGTGCCCTATGGTCCCTACGTTCACGTGCTCTTTAGTCCTCTCAAATTTCTCCTTCGCCATCTCTTTCCTTACCTCCTATCAGGCACTCTTTCCAGCCATCCGCTGACCTATGATCTTTTCAGCGATATGCTGAGGAACCTCCTCGTAATGGGAAAACTTCATTATAAACGTTCCTCTTCCTTGTGTCAAGCTCCTTAGGGTTGTCGCGTAGCCGAACATCTCAGCAAGGGGGACATGAGCCTTAACGACCGTTATCACCCCCTTGTTCTCCATTCCCATTATCTTTCCACGTCTGGAGTTCAGGTCTCCTATGACATCGCCGACATAGTCTTCTGGGGTCTCAACCTCAACCTCCATTATGGGCTCAAGGATGACGGGGTCAGCTTTCTTCGCTGCATCCTTGAAAGCCATTGAACCCGCTATCTGGAAGGCTATCTCTGAGGAGTCAACCTCGTGGTAGGAGCCGTCAAAGAGCCTTACCTTAACGTCCACAACGGGATAGCCGGCAAGTATGCCGCCTTCAAGCGCCTCCTTTATACCCTTCTCAACCGCAGGTATGAACTCCTTGGGTATAACACCCCCCACTATGGCGTTCTCAAAGACAAAGCCCTGTCCCCTCTCAAGGGGCTCAACCTCTATGATGGCGTGTCCGTACTGACCTCTACCACCCGTCTGCCTTATGAACTTGCCCTCTCCAGTTGCCTTCCTACGTATGGTCTCCTTGTAGGCGACCTGAGGCTTACCGACGTTCACCTCTATGTTGTACTCCCTCTTCATACGGTCAACCATTATCTCAAGGTGGAGCTCTCCCATACCGTGGATGAGGGTCTGACCCGTCTCGGGGTCAGCGGTAGCCCTGAAGGTGGGGTCCTCCTTCATGAACTTGTTCAGAACCTGAGAGAGCTTCTCCTGGTCCTTCTTGGTCTTGGGTTCTATCGCCATTGATATGACCGGGTCCGGGAACTCAAGCTTTTCAAGGATTATGGGGTGCTTCTCGTCCGCAAGGGTATCACCGGTAGCGGCATCAAGACCAACGACGGCGCATATCTCACCTGCGGAAACGTCCTGTATCTCCTCCCTCGTGTTGGCGTGCATCCTGAGAAGCCTTCCTACCCTCTGCTTCTCACCCTTGGTGACGTTCAGAACGTAAGAGCCAGCCTTGAGCTGTCCGGAGAAAACCCTTATGTAGGTCAGCTGACCGGCGTAGGGGTCGGACATGACCTTAAAGGCATATGCACAGAAGGGTTCGCTGTCCTCGGGCTTCCTCTCCTCGGTTTCACCCGTGTTGGGGTTTGTCCCCTTTATAGGTGGGAGATCTACAGGAGAGGGAAGATAGTCAATTATCGCATCAAGCAAGGGCTGAACACCCTTGTTCTTGAAGGCGGAACCACAGAGAACGGGAACAAGCTTTCTCTCTATCGTAGCGTTCCTAAGAGCTCTCCTGAGCTCCTCTACGCTCACCTCCTGCCCTTCAAGGTACTTCTCCATAAGTTCGTCGTCGGTCTCAACGATGGTCTCCACCATCTTCTCACGCCACTCCTGAGCCTTATCCGCGTACTCGGGCGGTATGTCCCTTATCTCGTACTTCGCTCCCAGGGTCTCCTCAAGCCATATTATCGCCTTCATCTCCATGAGGTCTATAACACCCTCAAAGTTGTCCTCAACGCCGACGGGTATCTGAACCGCAACGGGCTTTATGGTGAGCTTCTCCTCTATCTCGTTGAAGACCCTGTAAAAATCGGCTCCGAGCCTGTCAAGTTTATTTATGAAGGCTACCCTCGGGACGTTGAACCTATCAGCCCACCTCCAGTTAGCCTCCGACTGGGGCTGGACGCCCTCAACCGCGGAGAAGATAAAAACTATCCCGTCAAGCACCTTCATTGAACGGACGACCTCAACGGAGAAGTCAACGTGTCCGGGTGTGTCTATTATGTTTATCTGATACTTCTGTCCGTTCCTTTCCCAGAAGCAGGCGGTCGTTGCGGCGGTTATAGTTATACCCCTCTCCTTCTCCTGCTCCATCCAGTCCATAGTGGCTGCACCTTCGTGCACCTCACCTATCTTGTAGGTCCTTCCCGTGTAGTAGAGAACCCTCTCGGTAGTCGTTGTCTTTCCCGCATCAATGTGCGCCACTATCCCTATGTTCCTTAACTTCTCTATCGGAACCGCCCTTGCCATAACCGAACCTCCTTACCACCTGAAGTGGGAGAACACCATGTTAGCCTGAGCCATCTTGTGGGTGTCCTCCTTCTTTTTAACCGCTCCGCCCTTTCCGTCAAGGGCATCAAGCATCTCAGCCTTAAGCCTCTGCGCCATTGTGTAAGAGCCTCTCCCCTTGGGTCTATTCCTCGCAGCTTCAACCAGCCATCTTATTGCGAGGCTTATCTGCCTCCTCTCAGGGACCTCTATAGGAACCTGGTAGGTAGCTCCTCCAACCCTTCTGGGTCTCACCTCCCACTGGGGTTTGAGGTTCTCTATCACCTTGTGCATCAGCTCAACGGGGGTCATACCCCTCTCCTGAGCCGCCTCTTCAAGGGCTGTGTAAACTATCCACTCGGCAACGCTCTTCTTGCCGTCTTTCATCACCTTGTTTATTAGCTTCTGCACCAATACATCACCGTACTTGGGGTCCGGTGGAATCTCCCTTGGGGTTACCGGTCCTTTCCTGGGCATACCTTAACCTCCCTTCTCTTCCTTGGGTCTCTTGGCTCCGTACTTGGAGCGGGATTGACGCCTTCCCTGAACTCCTGCAGCGTCCAGCGCTCCCCTTATCACCTTGTACCTGACACCGGGAAGGTCCTTGACCCTTCCACCCCTAACGAGAACTATGGAGTGCTCCTGAAGGTTGTGTCCCTCACCGGGTATGTAGGCGGTAACCTCTATGCCGTTTGAGAGCCTAACCCTCGTGACCTTCCTCAGAGCCGAGTTCGGCTTCTTGGGCGTAACCGTGTACACCCTGACGCAAACCCCCCTCTTCTGAGGGTTCCCTTCCAGTGCAGGGGATTTGGACTTCTTCCTCTTCTTCTGCCTGCCGTGCTTTATCAGCTGGTTTATGGTCGGCATACCTCTATCCTCCTGAAAACACGCAATCTACTATTATATCTCACTCACCTTCCTCCTTCAATTCTTCCTGAGGTGTCTCGGGGAAGAGGCTCTTCTGACCCTCCTCAACCACGTTCACCCTTGAGTACTCGTCCACACCGGTTCCAGCGGGGATCAGGTTACCGACTATGACGTTCTCCTTGAGACCGTAGAGCTCGTCTGTCTTACCCTCGCAGGCGGCTTCCGTGAGGACCTTCGTTGTCTCCTGGAACGAGGCGGCGGATATCCAGCTCCTCGTGGAAAGGGAAGCCTTAGTTATACCCACGAGGACGGGCTCAGCTTTGGGGAGCTTTCCTCCCTCTTCCTTTATCCTCTGTATCTCTTCCTCAAGCTCCTCCCTGTCAACCTCTTCGTTCACGAGGAACCTGCTGTCTCCGGGGTCCACTATCCTCCTCTTCCTGAGCATCTGTCTGATGATTATCTCAAAGTGCTTGTCGCTTATATCAACACCCTGGAGCTTGTAAACCATCTGGACCTCTTTGAGTAGGAACTTCTGGAGCTCCTCAACGCCCTTTACCTTGAGCATCTCCTCGGGTATGGGTGTGCCGTCCGTAAGGGGTTCACCAGCCTTTACCTCGTCTCCGTCCTTCACGAGCAGGTGCTTACCCTTCGGAACGAGGTACTCCTTCTCAAGACCAGTATCCTTATCGTAAACGATGACCCTGAAGCCTTTGCTTCCCTTCATCCTGACCTGTCCGTCTATGTCGGAGGTGATGCTCTCGGTTATCTTCTGTCCCTTCTTTATGAACTGCCCGTGCCTGACGAGTATGAGCTCATCCTTCTTTATGGCGTACTTCCTTGTCTCACCGCTGACAGCGTTGTAGATTATCACCTCATCCGCATCCTCGTATATCTTCACGTAGCCATCTATCTCGGAGATTATCGCCGGGTTCTTGGGCTTACGTGCCTCAAAGAGCTCCTCAACCCTGGGCAGACCTCCGACTATGTCCCTGACCTTTGCCATCTCTTTGGGGATACGGGCGAGTATATCTCCGGGCTTTACTTTAAGGTCCTTCACCACATAGTACCTGTGCTGAACCTGGGCGTCCTCAGCCTCGGAACAGGTCGGACAGACGTGCCACTCCAGCTCCATCTTCTCGGAAGGTATGTTGAGAATTGAGTTGACCGGCAGGTCGTAGGTGAGCTCCCTTCCATCTTCTGTGACAACAACGACCCTCGGGGTGTGAAGGGTGGCGTCTTTGGGTCTCATGAAGGAGACTATAGTGACCGTCTTTCCGGTAAGGGCGTCCCTCTCCTCTCTGACGGTAACGTCAAGGATTATGTCCCTTAGCTCAACCTTACCCTCTTCTTCAGCGATTATGTAGGTGTTGAAGGGGTCCCACTCCGCAAGGGCACTGCCCTCCTTAACCTCCTGACCTTCCTCAACGAGCATCTTAGCTCCGTAGGGGACAGCGTGCCTCTCAATCACCCTTCCCTCTTCATCAACTATACCGATTGCTCCTTCCCTTGATATGTTGAGAACCTCTCCCTTCCTGCTGGTTATAAGCTTGAGATTGTAGAACTTAACCTTGCCGGAGGTCTCGGCCTTGAGAACGTTCTGAATCTTCTGGGCTGTCGCAGCACCACCTATGTGGAAGGTCCTCATCGTGAGCTGGGTGCCCGGCTCTCCTATGGACTGGGCGGCTATAACACCCACAGCCTCTCCGACGGAGACTATCTTCCTCTGGGAGAGGTCCCATCCGTAGCACATGGCACAAACTCCCCTCCTCGCTTCACAGGAAAGGGGAGACCTGACCTTGACCTTCTCAACCCCGCTACGGGCTATCTTCTCTGCGAGCTTCTCGTCAATAACCTCGTTCCTCTTGGCTATTAGCTCTCCGGTGTAGGGGTCCTTGACGTCTTCGGCGAGAACCCTTCCGAATATCCTGTCCTTGAGGGGAACCTTCTCCTCACCACCTTCAACTATGGGCTCAACATCAATGCCCTTCAGGGTTCCGCAGTCGTGCTCCGTTATAGTTATGTCCTGGGCAACGTCAACGAGCCTTCTCGTCAGATAACCCGCAAAGGCTGTCTTTAGGGCTGTATCCGCAAGACCCTTCCTCGCACCGTAGGTTGATATGAAGTACTCAAGAACGGATAGACCCTCACGGAAGTTTGATATTATGGGCGTCTCTATGAACTCTCCCGAGTGCTTTGCCATGAGACCCCTCATACCGGCTAGCTGCCTTATCTGGTCTCTGTTACCTCTCGCACCGGAGTTTGCCATCATGAATATCGGGTTGAAGACACCGGGGAACTTCTTCCCGTTTTCAAGCCTCTCTCCCTTCTCAATCTCGTCAAACATAGCCTTGGATACCTGATTGGTAGCCTCAGACCAGACGTCAATTATCTTGTTGTACCTCTCCTTGTTGGTTATGACGTTGCTGACGTACTGGTTCCATATCTCGTCGGTGGTCTTGAGAGCCTTCTCAATTATCTCCTTCTTCACCTTGGGCACCTGAAGGTCGTCCACACCGATGGATATACCTGCCATGGTAGCCCTTGCGAAACCCAGCTCCTTAACACGGTCAAGAAACTTGACCGTCTCTTCATTACCCACCTGTATGTAGAGGTCGGTTATCAGCCTGGAGAGCTTCTTCTTGTCAAGGGTGTAGTTAACGAAGGGAACACCTTCGGGCATTATTGAGTTGAAGAGTACCCTTCCGGGTGTTGTGTCTATCAGCTTGCCGTCAAGCTTGAGCTTTATCCCGGCGTGTATGTCAACCACTCCGAGCTCAAGAGCCTTGAGAACCTCCTCTCTGGAACCGAAGACCTTACCCTCTCCCTTCCTGCCGGGTATGGGATCCTGGGTCATGTAGTAGGTTCCCAGAATCATGTCCTGAGAAGGCATGGTGAGGGGTTTGCCGTGAGCAGGGGATAGTATGTTCTGGGTTGAGAGCATGAGTATGTAGGACTCAAGCTGAGCCTCTATGCCGAGGGGGACGTGAACAGCCATCTGGTCCCCATCAAAGTCAGCGTTGAAGGGTGGGCAGACGAGGGGGTGGAGTCTTATAGCCTTGCCCTCAACGAGGACGGGCTCAAAAGCCTGTATTGATGGTCTGTGGAGTGTGGGTGCACGGTTCAGAAGGACCGGGTGCTGTTTGACAACCTCCTCAAGGCACTCCCAGACCTCCGGGGTCTTCTGCTCAACGAGCTTCTTGGCGTTCTTTATGGACGTGGCGTAGCCCTTCTCCTCAAGCCTCCTGTAAACGAAGGGTTTGAAGAGCTCAAGAGCCATTATCTTGGGAAGACCGCACTGGTGCATCTGGAGCTCTGGTCCAACGACTATTACCGAACGACCCGAGTAGTCAACCCTCTTACCGAGTAGGTTCTGCCTGAACCTACCCTGCTTACCCTTGAGGTAGTCCGCCAGAGACTTGAGGGGTCTTCCATTCTGGGTGACGACCCTTCCGCGTTTCCCGTTGTCTATCAGGGCATCTACCGCCTCCTGGAGCATCCTCTTCTCGTTCCTTATGATTATCTCTGGTGCGTCAAGCTCTATCAGCCTCTTGAGACGGTTGTTCCTGTTTATGAGCCTCCTGTAGAGGTCGTTCAGGTCGGATGTGGCGAACCTTCCTCCGTCCAAGGCCACGAGGGGTCTCAGGTCTGGGGGAAGAACAGGTATTACCTCAAGTATCATCCACTCGGGCCTGTTTCCGCTCTTTATAAAGCCGTCAACGAGCTTGAGAATCCTGAGATACTTCCTTACCTTCTGCTCTGATACTTCCTTCAGGACGGTGTGCCTTATCTCCTCCTTGACCCTCTCAAATATGGGTATGTTCTTCTTAGCCCTTACGTTCTCGTAGTAAGTCCTTATCGCTTCCTTGCCGGTCAGGTACTCATCTCCCTTGTCCTCTTCGGAGAGCTCACCCGTCTCAACGTTCAGATACAGCTCCTCAGAGATTATCTTGTGCAGTGCCTGCTCAAGGGTAAGCTTCTTCTCCTCGAGGTTAGGGAAGTTGACACCGAACTGACGCAGGCTCTCAGCTACAGTCCTTATTATCTTCTCATACAGGTTCTTGTACTGGGTCTCAAGCTCCTTCCCGAGGTCCTCAAAGCCTATGCTGTAAGGCTTTATGAGCTCCTTGAGCTTCCGCGAATACTCGGGCAGGTCAAGCTGGGACAGGACGGTCTTGACTATCTCAGCCCCCATGCCGTACTCGTACTTCTCATCAACGGTGAAGGAGTACTCTTCCTCAAACTCCGCTTCGTTTACCACGTGGAGCTTCACCCACTTGGTCGTGGTGCCGTCGTTGAGAGGGATCGTCTCCTCAAGCTTTGCGAAGGCTTCTTCCTCTTCCTCTGTCGGATACTCTATAACGAGATAGGACTCAAAGTAGATTATCCTCTCTACATCCCTTGAGGTAAGGTTCAGGAGCGTTCCTATCTTTGAAGGTGTGCTCTTCAGAAACCATATGTGGGCTACCGGAGCGGCAAGCTCTATGTGTCCGAACCTCTTCCTCCTCTCGTAGGAGAGGGTCACCTCAACCCCACATCTATCACATACCGTCCCCTCGTACCTCTTACCCCTGTACTTTCCGCACAGACACTCGTAGTCCTTTATGGGTCCAAAGATCTTTGCACAGAAGAGTCCATCCTTCTCCGGCTTGAGCGTCCTGTAGTTCAAAGTCTCAGGGCGCTTTACCTCCCCCATTGACCAGCTCCTCACCTCCTCAGGTGAGGCAAGGAGAAGCTTGATCTTTTCAAAGGGAAAGAGACCTCTTCTCTTCTGATTCATTTCTCTTCCTCCTCTTTCATCTCAACTTGGTCACAGCCAACATCCTCGCCGTTGACACACCTGACATCAAGGCTCAGAGCCTTGAGCTCCCTTACGAGAACCCTGAAGGACTCAGGTATGCTCGGCGAGTAGGTGTACTTACCCTTCACTATAGCCTCATAGACCTTGCTCCTTCCCTCTATATCGTCGGACTTGACGGTTAGCATCTCCTGGAGGGTGTAGGCTGCTCCGTGAGCCTCAAGAGCCCAGACCTCCATCTCTCCGAGACGCTGACCTCCAAACTGTGCCCTTCCTCCGAGGGGTTGCTGGGTAACGAGGGAGTAAGGTCCAGTTGATCTTGCGTGGACCTTATCGTCAACCATGTGGATAAGCTTGAGCATGTGCATGTAACCGACGGTGACCTCAAAGTCAAAGGGCTCTCCCGTCCTTCCATCGTAGAGGGTGCTCTTGCCATTCTCCTTGAGACCTGCACGCTTGAGGAGCTCCCTTATAGCGCTCTCCTCGGCACCTTCAAAGGCGGGTGTAGCCATCGGAATTCCATTCTGGGCGTAATCCCTTACCACGCTGTAGAACTCTTCATCGGACAGGGAGTTTAAGAACTCCTCTATGAACTTTGCGTTCTCACCCGTAGGGTCACCTATAGCGTAGGTCTCCTTCAGCCACTTAGTTATAGCCTTCCTCGTCGCCCCGTCTGAGAGCATCTGACCTATCTTCTTTCCGAGTCCCTTGGCTGCCCAGCCGAGGTGGGTCTCAAGGATCTGACCTACGTTCATACGGGATGGAACACCGAGAGGGTTGAGAACGACGTCAACGGGCGTTCCGTCGGGCAGGAAGGGCATGTCCTCCACGGGAAGAACGACGGACACAACACCCTTGTTCCCGTGCCTACCCGCCATCTTATCACCCACCTTTATCTTCCTCTTCTGGGCTATGTAAACCTTGACGAGGGTTATCACACCCGCGGGCAGGTCTCCACGCCTGTAGAGGGACTTCTTCTTCTCCTCGTATATCTTGCTGAGCATCTGTATCTGGCTCTTAGCCTTGTTCACGACCTCTGTGATGTTCTGGATCAGCTTCTTGTTCTTGAAGAAGTTGTCGGGCTTGGAGATTATGAAGTTGAGCAGGGACTTGAAGAGGGCTTCGTCTATGACCGTCCCAGCCTTGTAGGTCTTCTTCCTAAGCGTGACGTCCTTCTCTATCTTCTTACCGAGTATAAAGCCCTTGAGGACCCTGTTCCTTCCCTCAATTATGAGCTTCTTCCTTTTCTCCATCTCCTCGGTGAGAGACTCAAGCTCCTCCCTCTCCACGCTGTCAACGAGCATGTTCTTCCTCTCACCGGTGCGCCTCGTGAATATCTGGACGTCTATTACGACACCTTCAACACCGGGGGGACATCTGAGGGATGAGTCCTTGACATCCTTTGACTTCTCACCGAAGATAGCCTGAAGGAGCTTCTCCTCGGGTGTAAGCTGGGTCTCCCCCTTGGGGGTAACCTTTCCGACGAGGATGTCCCCGGGCTTGACGTAGGTTCCGATCTTAACTATACCGAGCTCGTCAAGATGGGCGAGTGCCCTCTCGGGAACGCCCGGTATCTGTCTCGTTATCTCTTCCTCTCCAAGCTTTGTCTCTCTCGCCTCAAGCTCAAGCTCCTCTATGTGTATAGAGGTGAACACATCCTCCTTTACGAGCCTCTCGGAGATCACGATAGCGTCCTCAAAGTTGTACCCCCTCCAGGGCATGAAGGCAACGAGTACGTCCTTACCGAGGGCGAGCTCTCCCCTGTAGGTTGACTGGCCGTCCGCTATAACATCCCCAGCCTTCACCTCTTCACCCTTTCTCACGAGGGGTCTCTGGTTCACACAGGTGTTCTGGTTGGTCCTTTGAAACTTCTTCAGCTCGTAGATGTCTATCCCGAAGTCAAGGGGGTCTTCCTTGTTCACCTCCTCCTCGTTCACCCTTATGATTATTCGGGAGCTGTTGACCTCCTCAACGACACCGCCCCTCTTGGCAACGACAACGGAGTGAGAATCTCTGGCAACCTTCTTCTCCATGCCGGTACCTATCAGGGGTGCCTGGGTGAGGATAAGGGGAACCGCCTGCCTCTGCATGTTAGAACCCATCAGAGCTCTGTTGGCGTCGTCGTGCTCAAGGAAGGGTATGAGTGAGGCTGAGACGGATATCACCTGTCTAGGTGAGACGTCTATGTAGTTCACCTGCTCGGGTCTCACTATCCTTATGTCGTTCTTGTGCCTTGCGAGGACCCTTTCTTCAAGTATCCTTCCCTTTTCGTCGGTGGGTGTGCTCTGGGCTATAACGTAGTCCTCCTCCTCGTAGGCTGCGAGGTACTCTATCTTATCGGTTACCACACCGTTCTCAACCTTCCTGTAGGGCGTTATGAGGAAGCCGTACTCGTTCACCTGAGCGTAAACCGTCATTGAGGTCACGAGACCTATGTTCTGACCCTCGGGCGTTTCAATGGGACATATACGTCCATAGTGGGAAGGGTGAACGTCCCTTATCTCAAACTTGGCGCTTTCCCTCGTGAGTCCTCCCGGACCGAGGGCTGATAGTCTCCTCTTGTGGGTCAGAGCAGAGAGGGGGTTGGCGTTGTCAAGATACTGGGAGAGCTGTCCTCCCTTCAGGAACTCAACTATTGAGTTTGTCAGATACCTCGGGTTTATGAGGTCCTGAGGTCTTATGTTCGGGTCTTCGGGGTTTATGACAGCGACCCTGTCCCTGAAGACCTTCTCCATCTTCGCTATTCCGGTTCTGACCTGGTTTTCCAAGAGCTCACCTACAGACCTCACCCTTCTGTTACCAAGGTGGGCTATGTCGTCCTTTCGCTCCCTTCTAAAGCGTAAGTCTATCAGGTACTTGAGGATGTTCACGAGGTCTATGGGGAGTATGAACCTCGCCTCATCTTCGGTATAGTCCTTTATCTTGACTTCCTTTATCTTCTTGTTTTTAAAGATTTCCTTGAGTATCTCTGGAGTAAGCTTCGTGCCCTCCTTGTACTTCCCAACGTCCTCGGCGAGGGCTACCGGCGGTAGCTTATCAAGCTTATCAACGTCTGCGGGCTTGAGGACTTTGGGTAGCTTGTGAACCTTCGCGTTTATCTTCACACGACCGACCTTGGAGAGGTCGTATCTCGTTATCTGGTTGAAGAATACCTCGTAGTAGGAGCGAGCCCTCTCAATCAGGTTCTCTATCTCCATGGTCATGGTCTCTACGAGCCTGAGCTTCTTGTATATCTCCATGTAGCCGT
>NZ_JBWONM010000051.1:0-7319 GCF_056450045.1 Hydrogenivirga sp. | reverse complement strand
CCATGAAGAGGGTGGCTTTGAAGACGCCGTGGGCTATCAGGTGGTATATGGCGAGGGCAAAGGCTCCCAGACCGCACTCCATTATCATGTACCCCATCTGTCCCACTGTGGAGTAGCCGAGAGCCTTCTTTATATCCGACTGCATAAGCATGAGTGTTGAGCCCAGAAGGGCGGTTATCAGACCCACCCAGAAGGCAAGGTGAAGTCCCATCTCGGCGCTGTAGAAGACAGGAGCAAACCTGTTTATGAGGAAGCCGCCTGCGTTGACTATGCCTGCATGCATCAGGGCAGAAACTGGGGTGGGACCTCCCATGGTATAGGGAAGCCAGACGTGAAGGGGGAACTGGGCTGACTTGGCAAAGGCACTGAGGACTATGAGGATGCCTATCAGCTCAACCTCAGAGCTCGGATCCGCCGACAGGAGGGATCCGCTGAGGGCTGCTATGTCAAGGGTTCCGAACTTCCTGTAGAGGAGGATTGTGGCGAGCAGGAGGGGCAGGTCCCCGAGCCTGTGAACGAGGAAGGTCCAGAGGGCGTACCGGGCTGAATCTCTGCTCCTGAGGTTGTGGGAGAGGAGGAAGAAGAGAAGCACCCCTATAAGGTGCCAGCCGGCGAAAAGGAGCAGGAGGTTCCCAGCGAGAACGGTTATGAGTATGGTGAAGGTCATCAGGTCAAGGAGGGAGAAGAAACGGGCGTAGCCCGTGTCATCCTTCATGTATCTGACAGAGTAGGCATGAACTATGAAGCTTATCGCAGATACAACGAGAGCCATGGTTGTGCTGAGGGCATCAACCCTAAGGCTCAGGAGGGAAGAAAGGCTGAAGGTATAGGGACCTGCGAGGAGAAACTCAAGCAAGAGGCTTGCGGAGAGGATAAAAGTTGCGAGGCTAAAGCCGAGGCTTATCCTTGAGGTTGTCCTCTCACTCCCCCGTCCAAGAAGGTAGGTCAGCAGGGAGGAAAGGGCTGGGGCTAAGGTAAGAAGTAGGGGAAGCATACTAACAGAGGAGGTTTACTCTCCGCCGTACTCTACGCTGTCTATCTCTTCCATGAACTGTTCTATCATGAAGGTCACATACTCTTTCAGCTCATCCACGTCCTTGTTCCAGTGGTCGGGCGCTATCTCTATGTCCTTCTCGTGAACGTCGTGCTCTTCGGTTATGTACTTGACCTTTATGTAGGGGTAGGGTGCATCCACCTTACAGCTCCCTCCCTCTTCAACTTCCTTGAAGCAGATCTCAATGTCTATGTCCGGGTTTGCCATCACGTCTTCGAGTTCTTTGGCGAGCTGATCAAACTTCTCCCTTATCTCCTGGTTCATTTCCATATCAGACCTCCAGCGGTTTTGATTATTATGTTAGCAGAATACCACTTTTATTTTTGTGTATAGAAGAACCCGCCGGAGGCGGGTCTTTCTCAGTCTCCCGTCTTGACCATCACCATCTCAATACAGTGTCTCTTCAGAAGGTCGGAGCACACGTAGACGCATATCTCGCAACCTTTGCACCTGTCGTACCACACCCAGGCTGTGTGGTCGCTCTCCTTGTAGTTCAGGCAGTTGGGCTCAGGGCAGAACAGGACACACTGCTTGCAGTTGTACTTGGCGCACTCCTTCTCGTTTACCTCCGCTACGAAATACATTCACAACCTCCTCAGGTAGCTACTTTCTCCTCTTCCTCCTCCACCCACTTATTCTCCTCAGCCAGCTTTATCGTGTGCTTTATGACCTCCATGTTCTTGGCGAGGAGTTCCTGCTTCTTCTTAAACTTCTTCTCTATTGCAGAGTCAAGGGCGGTCGTTCCACCAGAAGCCACAAAGCTACCACCGAGGAACCTCTCAACGAGAGCCTTCTCAATGTGCTCAAGGGTGACGAGCTTCGTGATACCGAAGAAGAGTCCTATCATAGCCATGTTTGTGGCAAGCTCCGTTCCGGCTATCTCCCTCGCTATCTGGGTGGCGGGTATCATGAATATCCTCGCGTTGAGCTCCTCAAGGACCCTCCTGTCCTCGTCGGGTATTATGTCCACGTCGCTGTTGATTATGACCATACCGTTTGGCTTTAGACCTGTGTAAAAGGGCATAGTGTAGGACTTACCGTGGGTTATGACCTGAGGGTGGTAGATCATTATGACGTTTGGATAGACGACCTCTCCCACCTCGTAGATGGGCTGGTCGGAGGCTCTCACGTAAGCCTCAACGGGTGCCATCCTCTTCTCAGAACCGAAGAAGGGGACGAGAGAGGCGTACTTACCGGCAGCGGACATGGCATTACCGAGTATGTGGGCTGAGGTAACGACTCCCTGACCTCCGACACCAGCTATCCTTATGTTGTACCTCTTCATGACTTGACCTCCTCTTTCTGCTTCTTCTCAAGCTCGGTGAGGTACTCCTTGACCTCGTCGGTCATCCACTCGTAGAACTTAAAGTCCTGCTTCTCCCTCTGCCTTGCGTCCTGGAGAACCTCCCTCGTGGGTATGGAGTACTCAATGTTGCAGGAAGTGTAGGCGTGGATGAAGGTGGGTCCGAACTCCCTTGCGGCGAGTATAGCCCTTCTGACTGTCTTCGCTATCCTCTTGGGGTTGGTCGGGGATATCCTCGCTACATAAACACATCCCGCTGTCTGGGCGAGTTCAACGGCGTTTATCTTGTCAAACTGCTTGCCCTTGGGAGCCATCTTGAGCTGTATCCCCTTGGGGGACATACCGCTCTCCTGACCACCAGTGTTACCGTAAACCTCGTTGTCCACCATTATGGTTGTGAACTTCTCCCTCCTGAACCAGGAGTGCATGGTCATTCCAAAGCCTATGTCCATCAGACCGCCGTCACCGGCTATGACAACGACGTCCTTGTTCTTGTCGGGGAACCTTATGGAGAGAGCCCTCTTGAGACCAGAGGCAACGGCGTTGGTGTCCCCGTAGTTACCGTATATGAAGGGAACCGCTGCCTGAGACAGGGCGAGCCTTGCGCATCCTGCCGTTCCGATGACTATGGTGTCCTCGGGGTTGGGAAGGGCTGCGTAGAAGACCCTTATGAAGTAAGCCATGTAACAGCCGGCACACATCGGGTGCTCTTCAACGAGCTCCTTGAACTGACCGAGCTGCATGACGTCAAACTGCTTGCCGAACTGCCCAAACTGGACCAGGTCAACGTAGTCCCTGGGCATGTATTTTTCAAATCCCGGTGAGATCTTTACGTACTCAAGTCCCATGATACACCTCCTTAATTGGTTTTAAGCATAGGTTTTTTCCCTCTTTATACCGAGGACCTTGTAAATCTCCTCCATAATTAGCTCAACGGGGAGGGTCATTCCACCGTAGACCCTCGGACCGTCAACGACTATACCGCTGTTGGGTATGACCGCCTTAACCTCCTTGGCGAGCCACCCCACTATGTTGTGCTCGGGAACTATGACAGCCTTGGCGTTCTTGAGAGCCTCCCTTATCTCCTTCTCGGGGAAGGGTCTGATGGACTTCACCTTCACCAGACCGACGTTAAGACCCTCCTGC
The DNA here is from genome assembly GCF_056450045.1 of Hydrogenivirga sp. Lineage (NCBI taxonomy): Bacteria > Pseudomonadati > Aquificota > Aquificia > Aquificales > Aquificaceae > Hydrogenivirga > Hydrogenivirga sp. Next base: position 3,816 of record NZ_JBWONM010000051.1, on the reverse strand, counting down.
TCGGCGTACCTCTGGGCTTCCCTTCCCTGAGCGGCGGCACAGCCGGAGGCTACTATGAAGACGTCAGCCTCGGGATTAACCACCTCAATCGGACCGCCGAGGTAGTGGTATATCCACTTCATAGCCCTTCTGTTGGCAGACCAGACCTCCTGCTGCCATACAGCGTGGATGAGGTAGCTCATGAAGTTTGACTTCTGAACCGGAGCGTCCCTCTGGATCCTCGCCGGCGGTATCTCACAGTCGGTTGGAGGAACGGGAGCCTTGTAGGGGTCCCTCGGCGGGAGCTTCATGTCCTCGGGCGGGAGGTCAACGTAGCCCTTGGCGTGGGTAACGAAGAAGCCCTCTGTCGCGACAACCACGGGAAGGTAAACGTCCACCTTCTCGGATATGACAAAACCAGCGAGGGTAAAGTCAAAGACGTCCTGCTGGTTCTCCGCGTGAAGAACTACCAGACCAGAGTGCAACAGGTAGGCAAGCTCAACGTTGTCGGGCTGGATTGAGAGGGGTGCGTTCACAACCCTCGTCATAACCCCCAGGACGGCAGGTATCCTGTGACCGGGCCAGGAGACTATAGCCTCAAGACCCCTGAGGAGCCCTGGTCCTGAGGTCGCCGAGAAGGCTCTCGCACCACCTCTGACAGCACCCGCTATGGCGGACATAGCTCCGTACTCTTCCTCCGCTCTGTAGTAGTCCTTCACGTACCCCTGACCGAAGAGGTCTCCGACAAGGTGCATCGTCTCGGACTGGGGGGTTATTGGGTAGGCGATGGCTACATCAACGTTCGCCCTTTTAACGGCTTCCGCAAAAGCCTGAGAGCCCGTTATAAACTTCCTCTCCCTCGGAGCCTCTAACAAAAGGTGCTCTGGCTCTACAACTCTTTGCTCAGGCATAACACACCTCCTAAACTAATTACTCTGTCTCTTCAACTATCTCGCCCTTCTTGGGCATGAGCAGTGCTGCATACTCTCCGAAGTCCAACGGAGATACCTTCGTCCACTCCTCCTTGGGCAGGGAGGGGTTCTCGGGTGGGGGCTTTGGCTCCCACTCAATTCCCAGCTCGTTCCTCACCTGAACGAGGACATCCTTGAATCTCCTTATCTCCTCAGCGTGGACGTCCCTGAGAGAGACCATCGCATCCTCGTGTCCCATCTCGGCACACAGGGCTATCGTGAAGCAGTTGGTTCCAGCCCTTATCATCCTCAGGGAGAGATTTGCGTAGTGGCAGTGAACGCCTACGAATATGCAGGCTTCAATCTTGTTGTGGAGTATGGTGAGGTTGGGGTGGTTGGGGTTTATCTCCGCCTCGGGGTCAATCTTCGGGTACTTCGGTCTGTAGTCTGGCATCGGGATTATACGGCAGTTGGGTATCTCCATCGCAAGCTCAAGCACCGCCTTAGCCTTTTCCATTGCACCCGCATTCCATCCCCAGAGGACCAGCGGACCGGGGAATATGGTCGGGTTCCTGCGGGTGAGCATAGCCTTTGCCGCCTCTCTCATGGCGGTCTCTTCATCAACTATCTCACCGTAGAGCAGAGCCTTTCCTGGAGGCGGGAGCTCAACCCCCATAAAGGCTCCGGGGGTGGGCATGTAGCCCGATGGACCTGGTGTTATAAGCTTTTCCTTCTCTTTATCCATTACTGAACCTCCACTCGCTTTTGCAGGAATGCCTACAATTTATAAGGATATCCTTATATTGTCAAGGCAAAAAGCATGAGATAGCTCAGAGATATAAAACGCCGTTTTATACATACCTCAGAGCTCCTTTATCACCTCAAGGAGGCACTCCCTCATCAGGTTCTCCGAAGGTGCTCCCATATCGGGCACCACATCAAAGTCCTTTCCGTAGCCCTGCTCCCTGAGCCTGTCAATGAGGAGCCTGTAAACCTTCTTCAGTCCCTCCTTCATGTCTATGCCTTCCTCAAAGATGTAGAGCTCGTCGTCCTCCCTGTAAAACTTCAGACCGTACCTGCTCGGCTCCTCTATCTTGAAGTCAACCCCTATGGCAAAAGCCTGACCGTAGTTTATAGCGCTCTCTTCTGGGAGGTAGTGCTGGGAGTAGCAGGAGAGGTGCACCTCTTTAAAGAGGTTCTTGTCGGTGGGGACTGCGGTTATGTAGAGAGCCCCCTCCTCAAGGGGCTCTCCCTTTGAGTTCCTTCCTATGAGCTGTATGAAGTAAGTCCACGACCTCATGGTGCTACCCAGTTGTCCTTCGTGAGGAGCTCTTCGGGCTCAACTTTCTCCTGAACCTTCTGGGATATCTTGTAGGAGCAGAACTCGGGTCCGCACATTGAGCAGAACTTTGCGGTCTTGTAGCCGTCCTGCGGGAGGGTCTCGTCGTGGTAAGCTCTCGCTGTCTCGGGGTCCATCGCAAGCTCAAACTGCCTGTTCCAGTCAAAGGCGTACCTTGCCTTTGACATCTCAAGATCCCAGTCCCTTGCCCCGGGCCAGTGCTTTGCCACGTCCGCAGCGTGAGCCGCTATCTTGTAGGCTATCACCCCCTGCTTGACGTCCTCAAGGTTCGGAAGACCGAGGTGCTCCTTGGGTGTTATGTAGCATAGCATCGCTGCTCCGACCGAACCTGCAACCGCAGCACCTATCGCACTCCCTATGTGGTCGTATCCCGGAGCCACGTCAAGGACGAGGGGACCAAGGATGTAGAAGGGAGCCTCCTTGCACCAGAGCTGTTGGATCTTCATGTTGAACTCAACCTCGTGTAGGGGAACGTGACCCGGACCCTCAACCATGACCTGGACATCGTGCTTCCAAGCCCTCTCAGTAAGCTCTCCGAGGACCTTCAGCTCTCCCAGCTGGGCATCGTCGGTGGCGTCCTCTATACATCCGGGTCTGAGGGCATCCCCGAGGGAGAAGGAGACATCGTACTTCTTGAATATCTCGCATATCTTGTCAAAGTTCTCGTAAAGGGGATTCTGCTTCCCATGCTCCGTCATCCACTGGGCGAGGATCGCTCCGCCCCTTGACACTATACCCATAACTCTGTGCTGGACCATGGGGAGGTGCTCCCTCAGAATTCCCGCGTGGATCGTCATGTAGGAAACACCCTGACGGGCCTGCTCCTCTATCACATCAAGTATCAGGTCAACTGTCAGCTCCTTGACATCTCCCTTTGCTATCTTCCAGGCTTCGTATATGGGAACGGTCCCGACGGGGACGGTGCTCGCCTCAATTATCGCCTGTCTCGTTTCGGGGATCGCATCCCCCGTTGAGAGGTCCATTATTGTGTCCGCACCGTACTTTATGGCTACCTTTGCCTTCTCCACCTCCGTGGGAATGTCCGAAGCCAAACCTGAGTTCCCTATGTTGGCGTTGACCTTGACCTTGGAGTTCATCCCTATGCACATGGGCTCTAAGTGGAGGTGGTTTATGTTTGCGGGTATTATCATCCTGCCGGCGGCTACCTCCTGACGGACGAACTCAGGGTACAGCCCCTCTCTCCTCGCCACGTACTCCATCTCCTCCGTGATTATCCCCTGCCTTGCAAGGTGCATCTGGCTTTTATTCCTAAACTTGCGTCTCTTCTCAATCCAATCAGCTCTCAGCATCTCCTTCCTCCTTTCAAGTGGTATGGATAAAAATTAAACTCAGGGACGTCCATGACAATATGATTTTGAAAGGGTTATCCTCTCAAAAACCTATGTGCACCGAACTTCTTTACGTAGGGAGAAACCTCCCCCCTCTCAACATAGGAGAGGATAGTATGGGCGCTCGCCGGTGTCCAGAGTATGCCGTTCCTGTAGTGCCCCACGCAGACAAAGTAGTTATCTCCAGCTTCAAAGATGGGTGCCTCGTCGGGTGTGC
>NZ_JBWONM010000050.1:0-5016 GCF_056450045.1 Hydrogenivirga sp. | reverse complement strand
GAGCGCCCCCAGAACGCCGAGCTCAACGTTGTTGGGCTCCCTACCGAGATAAGAGACTATTCGCCTAAACTCCTCCTCCGATAGACCGTGCGCTTCCCAAACCTTTTCCATGGAAGCTCTATTTTATCACCCTGTGGTATAATTTCTGTCTCTTGAGCAGGAGGTAAGAGATGTACGCGGTTATAAAGACGGGTGGAAAGCAGTACAGGGTTGAGCCTGGAATGAAGCTCAGGGTTGAGAAGCTCAAGGCTGAGGAGGGCTCAACGGTTGAGTTTGAACCCATCATGCTCAGAAAGAACGACGGAACGGTTGAGTTCTATAAGGGTAAGGTTGTCGCCGAGGTTCTTTCCCACGGAAAGGGGAAGAAGGTTACCGTCTTTAAGTACAAGCCGAAGAAGAACTACAAGAGGTGGAAGGGTCATAGACAGCTCTACACCGAGGTATTGATTAAAGACATAAAGGAGGTTTGAGATGGCTTCCAAGGCGAGCGGTGGCTCTACGAGGAACGGAAGGGATAGTCAATCTAAAAGATTAGGTGTAAAGAGGTACGGCGGTCAGTTCGTAAAGGCTGGAAACATCCTGGTCAGGCAGAGGGGAACCAAGATATACCCGGGTAAGAACGTTGGCATGGGCTCTGACTTTACCCTCTTCGCCCTCACGGACGGGTACGTCAGGTTTGAAAACAGGAGGAAGAAGAAGCTCGTAAGCGTCCTGACACCTGAGGAGTGGGAAGCCCTCGGAAACGGAAAGTCTAATTAAAAAGCGCCCCCGGAGGGGCGAAGGCTGGCATACAGGGTGCAGGGCATCAGAATGTAAATCCGAGCTCCACCGCAAGGGTAGCCTTGTTGTCCTCAGTACCTCCCTTGAAAACCTTGTTGTCCGTTGATATGTAGGCAACCTCGCCCCTGACAAAGGTGTTATTGGTAGGTTTGAAGGTGGGGGTTACGGTGAGGGTGTAGCTCTTCTCATCTAAGTATATTCCGCTCGTTCCGCTGTCAAAGTACTCAAGCCTTACCGGAACGGAGAGCTGTCCGAGGTTGGGTGTTATGTAGAGGGCAATACCGTAGGCGCTGTCGTCCTGACCGGGAGCCTTGGCATGGCTGTCAAGCCACTGGTAATCAAGGTTTAGACCCAAGTCTATGCTTCCGGCACTCATCCCAAGTACCACATCAATCAGGTTCTTGTCCGTTCCACCGCTGTTTGTATCGTTGTAGTCAAAGTAGGTAACCCCGTAGCTCACCGGTCCGAACTCACCGAGGGAGCCGAAGGCGAAGTTGTCCCCACCGAACTGCTTGTTGTACTCCGCATAGAGGCTTATCTTGTCGGTGAGGTCAAAGGATGCCCTCGCGCCGGGATATATGAAGGGCTGTGCCCACCATACCTCTCCGAAGGTTATATTGGGGTTTGAGTAAGTGTCTGCAAGCTCGTACCCTACGTTGGTGGTGAGGATACCCGCATCAAGGGAGAGCTTCTCCACAGGCTTGAGGGTAATGTAGCCCCAGACGATACCGAATGTATCTGTGTAGGCTGAAGAGCCTGAGAGAGGTGCATCAACAGTTCCCTGGAAGCTCTGTCCCACAGCGAGGTCAAAGCCGAGCTTGATAGCATCCCCAACCTCTCCCTTAAGACCTATAAGGGCGTTCGTAAGCTGGAAGGCATCGTCGCTGTCCTTACTCCCTTCGTTCGTCGTAAAGAAGTAGCCTGCGCTCACCCCTCCGTAAAGCTCAAGGGGCTGGGAGAGCTTCAGGCTTATAGTCTTCTCCTGGGCAAGGGAGGGGAGCGTCAGCCCGAGGATAGCTGCTGTCAAGATCCCTTTTTTCATATCTCTTACCTCCTTCATGTTTTCAAAAAGGAAAAAGCGGAGTGGAGGACTGAGCCTCCTCTCTATCAAAGGTTATAGGCACTTTCACCGTGCTGGGTGGTGTCAAGACCTTCTATCTCCTCCTCATCTCTGACCCTTAGACCAGTCAGGGCTTTGGCCACGAACACTATTATCGCCGTTAGGATGCCCGAGTAGGCTATCGTGGCTATAACACCCTCTATCTGGATGAGCACCTGCTTGGGGTTTCCGTACAGAAGTCCAGCACTGCCGTTCACCGCTGGGTCTGCAAAAACTCCTGTTAGGACTGCACCAACTATCCCCGCTACACCGTGGATTCCGAAGACGTCAAGGGCATCGTCGTAGCCGAGGGTGGGCTTGAGTTTGGAGACTGCAAAGTAGGCGAAGACCGAAGCTATCGCACCCACAAGGATAGCTCCCACCGGGTTTACGAATCCGGCGGCTGGGGTAACCGCAACGAGACCCGCTATTATCCCTGAGGATATTCCCACGACGGTGGGTTTACCAGCGGTCAGCCACTCTGTGAACATCCAGGCGAGGGCTGCTGCAGAGGTGGCAACCGTGGTGTCCAGCATGGCGTAAACGGCGACCCCATCGGCAGCCAAGGCTGAACCTGCGTTGAAGCCGAACCACCCGAACCACAGGATGCCTGCACCTAATGCTACGAGGGGGACGTTGTTGGGTATCAGCTGGGGCTCCTTCCTCTTTCCGAGGATGAGCGCCGCAACGAGACCCGCTATACCTGCGTTTATGTGGACGACCGTACCTCCGGCGAAGTCAAGGGCTCCGTGGTCACTCAGGAAGCCCCCACCCCACACCCAGTGGGCTATGGGGGGATACACTATTACGCTCCACAGGATGCAGAAGATTATCCAGGCGGAGAACTTCATCCTCCCGACGAGTGAACCGCTCACGAGGGCTGTCGTGATAGTGGCAAAGGTCAGCTGGAACATTACATCAAGAAGAGCTGGGTAGCCTGTGTCCGCGTTGATCCCTGTTATTCCCTTGGCGAAGAAGTACTGGAAGGGACTGCCTATGAACTTCCCTATGTCGTCCCCGTAGGCTATTGAATAGCCGAAGGCGAGCCAGGTTATGCTCACTATGGAGAAGGCTACGAAGGACATGGCTATCGTGTTGAGGATGCTCTTGCTCTTGTCCAACCCTCCGTAAAAGAGAGCGAGACCGGGTACGGTCATGAAGACAACGAGCGCCGAAGCTGTGAGCATCCAGGCTGTGTTGCCCGTGTCAAGCTTAGCCTCTCCTGCGAAGGATGGAACTGCCATAAGTAAGGGCAGAATAGCCCAAAGCGATGCGCGCCTCATCTCTTTTCCCTCCTATTTATTGAAATGACCCCGCCAGAGGCGGGGTGCTTCAAAACTTAGATATCAAAGTAGAGCTCAAACTCCTTCGGGTGAGGAGTGAACCTCAGCTCATCTATCTCAGCCCTCTTGGTTTCAATCCAGAGCTGGAGGACCTCCTCCGTGAAGACACCGCCCTTGAGGAGGAACTCGTAGTCCTTCTCAAGCTCATTTAGGGCTTCCTCAAGGGAGCCGGGAAGCTGGGGAATACCCTCAAGCTCCTCTGGTGGCAGGGAGTAGATGTCCTTATCAAAGGGCTCTCCGGGGTCTATCTTGTTCTCAATTCCGTCAATGGCTGCCATGAGTATGGCGCTGAAGGCGAGGTAGGGGTTGGAGGTGGCGTCGGGGAATCTGACCTCTATCCTCTTTGCCTTGGGAGACTGGGAGTACATGGGTATCCTTATAGCGGCGGACCTGTTTCTGGCGGAGTAGGCAAGCCTTACGGGAGCTTCAAAGCCGGGAACGAGCCTGTGGTAAGAGTTGATGGTCGGGTTGGTGAAGGCTACTATCGCCCTTGCGTGCTTTAGTATCCCGCCTATGGCGTAGAGGGCTGTCTCAGAAAGCCCAGCGTAGCCGGAGCCTGCGAAGGTTGGCTCGCCGTTCTTCCATATGGAGAAGTGGGTGTGCATACCCGAACCGTTGTCGTTGGGGAGGACCTTAGCCATGAAGGTCGCATACTTACCGTGCTTTGCCGCAACGTTCCTAACTATGTACTTGTAGAGGAAGAGCTTGTCCCCCTGATTTACGAGGGAGTCGTACCTTATGTCTATCTCAGCCTGTCCGGCGGTTGCGACCTCGTGGTGATGGAGCTCAACGGTGACACCGAGCTCTGAGAGGATGGTCACCATCTCGTTCCTCAGGTCCATCGTCTTGTCTAAGGGTGGAGCCGGGAAGTAACCCCTCTTGTGGGGTATCTTGTATCCGGTAGAGGTTATCTCTCTGTTCCACCAGCCTTCCTCGGAGTCAACCCTCCAGAAGGCGTAGTTCGCTGCAGAACCGAACTCAACGGAGTCAAGGATGAAGAACTCAGCCTCCGGACCGAAGTAGGCTGTATCACCTATCCCGGTCTGCTTGAGGTACTGTTCAGCCTTCTGGGCTATGTATCTGGTGTCCCTTCCGTACCTCTCACCGGTTACGGGGTCGTAGATGTCGCATATCATCACGAGGGTCTTGGGCTCTATGAAGGGGTCTATGAAGGCTGTGTTCGGGTCGGGTTTGGCGAGCATATCGGACTCGTTTATCGTCTGCCAGCCCCTTATGGATGAGCCGTCAAATCCCCTGCCGTTCTCAAAGGTGTCCTCTGATAGCTCGTAGGCGGGGATGGTGAGATGTTGCCACTGACCGAAGGGGTCTGAGAACCTCAGGTCCACGTACTGGACCCCTTCCTGTTCAATCAGGCTTAGCACTTCCTGAGGGGAATACTTAGGCATGCCTGCACCTCCTTTGATAAAATTTTTAGACCGCCGCCTCTCCTCTTTCTCCCGTTCTTATCCTTATCACGTCCTCAACGGGGAGGACGAAAATCTTTCCATCACCTACCCTTCCTGTCTGGGCACTCTTTACGATGGTCTCAAGGACCTTCTCCACGTCCTCGTCCCTGACCACCACCTCGATCTTCACCTTGGGGAGGAAGTCTATGACGTACTCCGTTCCCCTGTAGATCTCCGTGTGCCCCTTCTGCTGACCGAAGCCCTTTACCTCGGTGACAGTCATACCGCCTATGCCTATCTCAACGAGGGCGTCCTTAACCTCGTCAAGCTTGAAGGGTTTGATGATAGCCTCAATCTTCTTCATCTTCCTTCCTCCTTGTCCTAACAT
>NZ_JBWONM010000049.1:0-7240 GCF_056450045.1 Hydrogenivirga sp. | reverse complement strand
TTGTGGGCATAAACAACAGGGACCTTGACACCCTTGAGATGAAACCGGAGCTGTCAAAGGAGCTTGCACCAAAGATAAAGGACCTCGGCGCTGAGTTCGTGATAGCTGAGAGCGGGATAGAGAGCCGAGAGCAGATAGAGGAGCTCTTGAACCTTCAGGTGGATGCCTTCCTCGTGGGAACCGCCCTGATGAAGAGCGATGACCCCTATAAGAAGTTAAAAGAGCTTCTCGGCTTTGATTGCGGGTAATATAGTTTAAATCTGGAGGAAAGTATGAAGAAAAACAACCTTGATCTCACCCTCCTTGAGGAGATAACCCAGCTGGAGTACTTCCTGGTAAAAAAGCCCATGACCAGCCCGGACTTCTGGGGGGAGTGGCAGGAGAAGTACGGTAAGGCTTCAATAGCAAAGGTCGCCCTCAAGAAGATAGCTAAGACAAAGAAGCTCTCCCACGAAGAGTACAACAGGTTGAGAACCCTTATGTCTATGTACGATGACGTTCTGAAGTATCTTGAACAGCTCAAGGGCACAGCCCTCAACGTCAGGGGCATGCCCACAAACTTTAATGTTGAGCTTGATGATGAGGATATAGACTTAGATTTCTGAGGAGGTTGCCATGCTTGAAGGTTTTGAGGAAGTTACGGATAAAGACTTCTACGAGAAGGTCATGGCTTCCGAGTCGCCTGCTGTCGTCCTTTTTGTTGACCCTAACTCTCCCGATACGGAGAGGTTCGTTGAGCTACTGAAGCCTTACATGGAGCAGTACGGGTCTCAGATAAAGTTCTACTACATGGACGTTACTAAAAACACCTCCTTTGAGGACTTTGGGGTGTTTAACTTCCCTTCAGCTATGTACTTCCGTGACACGATGGAGCTTGACAGGCACGACTTCGTTCCTCCCCCTGAGATGGTTGAACAGGCTATAAAGAGGCTCCTCAGGTTAGCTTGAAGCGGTATAGAGTAAAGGGAACGGCTCTCTTAATTTTAGGATTCCTTCTCCTGGCTCTTTACACCGGAGGTGTGCACCCTCTTCAGGACAGGGTTGAGGACTACACTGAGAGGGCTATAAAGACTACACTGGGCGCATATCTTGTTGTTAGGGGGATAAACGCTGGCGTTTCGGTCCTCAAGGAGAGCCAGCTTTCCCTCTCCCCTGCTGGAGTGGGCGTTTCCTTAGCCTTGGGCCAGGTTCTTGACCCTATAGACGATATAACGAAGAGAGCCTCCTCAGTTCTGCTTGTAAGCTTCGTTTCCCTCGGTGCCCAGAGGGTAGCCTTGGAGCTCTTTTCAGGCGTATTGCTCCTTACAACGGGTCTTCTCCTCATACTAACGGGTGCACTTTACTCCTTACAGAGGGGAGTTCCAAGATTTCTCAGGGGAGTTCTCATAACCCTGCTTGTCTTCAGGTTACTTCTTCCATCTCTCATAGCAGGAAGTGATATCCTTTACATGGATTACATTCAGCCCCGTATAGAGGAAGAGATATCCCGGCTGAGTGGATTGAAGGATGAGTTCCTCTCCCTCCCTGAAAAGGTCAGGAGCCCGAAAGAGTTTAAGAGCTCCCTTGAAGATTTCGCAAGACATGCGGATACCTCCGTAAACAGTCTCCTCTCAATCTCAATGTACTTTCTCTTTCAGACTGTCCTGCTTCCCATAGTTATCCTGTGGGTTGCCTTGGGGGTGATGAGGTCTCTCATCCTCGGGAGGTTATAATAGAGGGGATGGACATACTCTGGGCTCCATGGAGAAGCCACTACGTTGAGAACGTTGACAACATAGAGGGCTGTTTCCTATGCCACGCCATATCCCAGCCAGAGGAGAGATGGAGGGATGTTCTCGTTCTGCACAAGAGCTCGGAGAGCTTCATCATACTGAACAAATACCCCTACAACTCGGGACACCTGATGATAGTTCCCATAAAGCACACCGGAAATTATGAGGAGCTTCCCGAGAGCACAGTACTTGACATGGACAGGCTCCTGAGGCTCTCACTCAGGGCTCTTAGGGAGGTCTTCAAGCCCCACGGCTTCAATATAGGCTACAACATAGGCAGACCGGCGGGAGCTGGTCTTGAGAGCCACATACATATGCATGTTGTGCCGAGATGGAACGGGGATACAAACTTCATGCCCGTTATAGCCCAGACCAAGGTGATATCTCAGGACCTGCTGAACACCTACGATAGACTAAAGGAAGCCCTCAGCATTTTGTTAACAAATATGTAAAATTGCTCACATCTTTACACATCCCTGTTCTTTCTACCTCCTGATAGACGACGACTTCCCTGCGGCACAAAAATTGCAGGATGCAAGTGCTGGCATACTTACGGAGGTGCAGGATATGAACGCAGTAGATAACCTGTGGATAGTTGTGTCAACAGCCCTCGTTCTTCTTATGTCCGTGCCGGGCTTGGCTGTATTCTACGGAGGTCTTACAAGGGCTAAGGATATCCTCAACACCATAACTATGGTGTTCTCAGCCTTCTGTCTGGTCGGCATCCTGTGGATAGCTTACGGCTACAGCCTCACCTTTGGAGGGGATATAGGTGGGGTGGTTGGCGATGGAAGGTGGCTCTTTTTAAAGGGGATAAACCCCGGTGATAGCGCTGCTACGGCACCTAACATACTCCACTACACCTTTGTTATCTTTCAGATGACCTTCGCCTGTATAACCGTCGGACTCATTACGGGAGCCTTCATTGAGAGGATGAAGTTTTCAGCCTGGCTTCTCTTTTCACTGCTGTGGTTCACCTTCGTCTACATTCCCGTTGCCCACTGGGTATGGGGCGGTGGGTGGCTCTCAGGTATCGGTACCCTTGACTTCGCTGGAGGGATAGTTGTCCATGAGACCTCGGGTGTGTCAGCCCTCGTGGGTGCTCTCATCCTCGGCAGGAGAAAGGAGCCCTTCATGCTTCCGGCAAGCCTTCCCCTCACCGCTGTGGGGACGGGTCTCCTCTGGTTTGGCTGGTTTGGATTCAACGGAGGTTCCGCTCTTTCAGCCAACAGCGTTGCCGTTACCGCCATCTTCACCACAACCATGGCTTCTATAACAGCGGGCTTGGTCTGGATGGCTCTTGAGTGGCTCCTTCTCAAAAAGCCAACCTCTCTTGGACTGATGACCGGCTTTATAGCAGGTCTTGCGACCGTTACGCCAGCCTCCGGCTTTGTTGATGTCTGGGAAGGGGTAGCCCTCGGTTTCCTTGGAGCGATCGCCTGTTACTGGGCGGTTGTTTATCTTAAGGCTAATCTCGGCTACGATGACGCCCTTGATGTATTCGGAGTTCACGGGGTCGGCGGTGTGGTCGGTAGCCTTCTCCTCGGTATCCTCGCCAAGCCAAGTGTAAACGAAGCCTCTGGTCTCCTCTTTGGAAACCCGGCCCAGCTCTGGAGCCAGCTCTTGGGTATAGTTGCCGTGGGTCTTTACTCAGCTATAGCCACGGGAATAATCTTTCTATTGCTAAAGGCAACTGTGGGTCTGAGGGTCTCTACTGATATGGAGACGGAGGGTCTTGACAGAGCCTTCCACGGAGAGGAAGCTTATAACAGATGACACTCCTGAAGGTTTGAAGACTTCCTATTTCGGACGATATAATTTCCTGTACAGTCTTGGAGGGCTTGTTATGAGAAAAGTTGTGCTTCTCGGAGCGGTTTTTTCCTTGGCTCTTCTCTCTGGCTCCTGTGGCGGAGGGAATATGTTGGAGGGGCTTGCGGATGATAGTTCAACCGCAGCCTGCAGGGTGGAAGCCAGCACGAACCTTGATAAGGGCAACTACGATGCGGTTATAAATTCGTCCTGCGCTGATGATATGCAGAAGGCGGCTGCCTATCTGGGCAAGGCAGGCTACGACCCGGCTGATGTGATGAACAGGCTCATTGAAGGGAGCAATGCCAACAATACGGCGGACTTTTACCTCAAGACCCTTGTGGGACAGGTTGACGACAAGACCCTTGACTACGTTAACAAGGCGGTAGAACACTACGATACAGCCTCTAGAAATGCCGACTCCCAGTCTCTTCAGGAGGATGCAAAGTTTAACAAGGCTATCGCCTCTGCCATCAAAGGTCTCATTGTAGCCAAGCTGACTGTAGCCTCAAGCCTTGGTGATCCGGACAACCTCTTTGAGTGCGACCTCAACAGAAACAGAGTTCCTGACGACGTTGATGCAACGGCATGTGCACTTGCCTATACCATTGGAGGGAGTTGTGCATCGGGGATTTCCTACACCGTAACGAATATAACTATAAATGGAACGAGCTATAAAGGCATGGAGATAGAGATAGAAAAAACCTCTCCCTCTTCTCCTTCAAGCACATGCCAGACGACTTACAAAAAACTTCTCTCTTCTGACGGAACTAAGGTAATAACAACAGCTCCAAATACATGCCGCGACCAGAACAATAACCCCTGGCCATGCCCAGTTGTGGTAAACGGTCAGCCTGCGGATATGGTGGAAACTATAGGGGACGCTATAAACGATGCTTACAACGACATAACAGACGTCATTGCGGGAAGCAACCCAGACCTGAAGCAGTCAATAGAGGACCTCAGGACTGATATATGTGGCGCTGATGGCACCTGCACCGCTGATGATATAAAAATATACCTTAGCCAGATAAAGACGGGACAGCAGTAAAAGGAGGGTTAGTATGAGAAAAGCTCTCTTCCTCTTTATAGTCGGTACTGTTGCAGTATCTTCCCTATCCTTTTCTCAGCCCAGGACGATTCTCCAGTATCCTTATCTTTACAAGTCCCCAAGGGCTATGGGGATGGGGGGTGCCTATATAGCTGTCGGAGGTGCCACCGATGCAGTCTTTTACAACCCTGCAGGCCTCAGCAAAATGCCCTCAGGCAACTGGGAGGTAAATATTATTGGGCTTTCCGCTTCCCTGAGTGAAAGCGCCCTTGACCTTAGAAAGGATATGGAGGATGCCCTCAACACGGGAGACCTTGATGGCGATGGAGATTCTGGGGATGACCAGGTGAGAGCTGTTAACGATGTGCTCAAGAAATACAGGGGTGAGAACTTCCATCTGGAACTGGCGGACTGGACTTCCGTCGGCAGGAATCAGGATAGTTGGGCTTTTGCCCTCGGCGGAGTTGCAAGGGCAAGGGTTGATGCTATGCCCCACCAAGGTTTAGGTTCTGAAGGTATCCTTGAAGTCAACGCTGATGTGACCTACGGTGGAGTTCTCGGACTGAGCCTGGAGGTTATGGATGGGCTATATGCAGGTGTTGGGGCAAAGCTCTTGAGCCGGGAGGCACTCGTCCACAACTTCTCTGCGCGGGAGATAGTTGAAAATCAGGACAACCTTGAGGATTACATAACCGGCGAGCTTAGGAAAAGCGGTAGTGCTGTTGGTATTGATGCAGGATTCCTTTACCAGTTCGCCCAGGATAGCTGGCTCAGACCTGCTGTAGGTGTTTCGGTGATGGACATAGGCGATACAGACTTCAAGGAGGCGGGCAAGATACCGACAACCCTGAACGTTGGAGTGGCTGTAAGCCCTAAGATACCGGTCTTTCATTCTCTCACCCTCGCCGCTGATTACGTTGACCTGCTGAACAATTACGAGGAGGATGAGGACAAAGTTAAGAGACTTCGCCTCGGAGGAGAGCTCTATCTTATAAAAAACAGCTGGCTTTCCTTCGCTCTCAGGGCGGGTCTCTATCAGGGCTATCCTACCATCGGTGCAGAGCTTGAACTTGCTCTGGTTCGTCTTACCTACGTTTCTTATGCGGAAGAGGTTGGAGCTTACGGAGGACAGAAGGAGGATAGAAGGCATCTCCTTATGCTCAATATAGGCTGGTAATGACACTCCTGAAGGTTGAAGGGCTGAGCCTGTGGTATGGAGAGCAGAAGGTTCTCCACGATATATCCTTTTCCCTCAAGGAGGGGGAAGTTCTTTGCATAGTGGGTGAATCGGGCTCGGGGAAATCTTCAATACTTTACTCAATCCTCGGTCTTCTTCCCGAGAAGGCAAAGGTTGATGGGAAGGTCCTCTTTGAAGGGCTTGATATAACGCGACTTCCAGAACCTCGCATGAGGGAGATAAGGGGAAGGGACATAGGTATGGTATTTCAGGAGCCTTCCGCCTACCTTGACCCTCTCTTTAGCGCAGGTGTTCAGATCGCTGAAACCTTTTCAGCCCACTACCCTGATATAAGAAAGGAAGCCAAAGAAAGGGCACTTGATGCTATGGAGAAGGCTGGGATACCTTCTCCGGAGGAGAAGTTTGGCATGTACCCCCACCAGCTCTCGGGGGGCTTGAGGCAGAGGGTATGCATCGCCGCGGCGATAGTATGTGAGCCAAAGCTTCTGCTTGCGGACGAACCAACTACAGCCCTTGATGTTTCGGTTCAGAAGAGGATACTTCACCTCTTCAGGAGACTGAGGGCTGAAGGAAAGTCAATACTGCTTGTGACCCACGACTTTGGTGTTGTGGCTGAGGTAGGGGACAGGGTCCTCGTCCTTAAGGATGGAAGGATAGTTGAGGAAGGGAGCGTTTTTGATATCTTTGACTTTCCAAAGGAAGACTACACCAAGGTGCTCCTTTCCGCTATTTAAGGGAAGAACTTCTTAAACCCCTCTATTATCTTGTCCGGGTTCACCTCGTAGGTCCCCCTCGCTATCTCCTCCTTTATCTTCTTTACCTTTTCAGAGAGGTCCTCATAATCCGTTTCCATAGCCTTCCTTGCTGTCTGGGATAGTTCAACAACATCTCCCTGCCTTACCTCGTTCACCTGAGTAGATTCCTTCTTTTTTACCTTCTTCTCCGTTTCCAGCGCCTGACCTATAAGCCTGTTCAGGTTTACCTTGTCTATCATCTCGTTATATAGTATCGTCCCTTCTGACGGATTTTTCAATATGCCTGTAAGCCTCTGGTATTGAGTCTATCAGATCGCGGGCTTTCAGGCTCTCCCTGTGGAGCTTCCTCTCGGCTATCTCCCCAGCGACACCGTGGAGAAAGACCCCCAGCTTGAGAGCCTCCTCAACCTCCATCCTACCCATCAGAGATATGAGGATACCGGAGAGAACGTCCCCCACGCCCCCCTTAGCCATGGCTGGTGTGCCCCTCGTGGATATGTACGCCCTGCCTTCGGGAGTTGATATCACGGTCCTGGCAGACTTGAGGACAAGGTAGCACCTGAACTCCTTGGAGAACTCTTGGGCGAGATCTATCTGGTTTGACACTATCTCTCCAGCATCAATCCCTGTGAGGCGGGAAAACTCTCCAACGTGG